>NZ_JAVRHT010000030.1:0-41772 GCF_031846415.1 Rubrivirga litoralis
CTACTCCGCTACCTCGCCCTCGGCGGCCACCTCGGCGGGCTCGCCGCTGAGGAGCGCGTCGAGGTGGAACTCGTCGGGGACGAGCACTTCGCGGGCCTTCGAGCCCTCGAACGGGCCGACGATGCCGGCGTCTTCGAGCTGGTCCACGAGCCGCGCCGCGCGCGTGTAGCCGACCGACAGCTTCCGCTGCAAGAGCGACACCGAACCCTGCTGGCTGCGCACGATGACCTTGGCGGCGTCCTCGAACAGGTCATCCACGTCGTCGGAGATGTTGCCGGCCGCGCCGTCGGGGGCGTCGCCGGCCGGGTCCATCGGCGGGAGGAGGTAGGGGCCGGCGCCCTCCTGGCCCGAGATGAACCCGGACACGGCCTCGACCTCGTCGACCGATACGAACGGCCCCTGGAGGCGCGTCAGGCGCGACCCGTTCATGTACAGCAGGTCGCCGTTGCCGACCAGCTGCTGCGCCCCGCCCCCGTCGATGATCGTCCGGCTGTCGATCTTCGACGACGTCTGGTAGGCCATCCGCGACGGGAAGTTGGCCTTGATCAGTCCGGTGATGACGTCGACCGACGGGCGCTGCGTGGCGAGGACGAGGTGGATGCCGACGGCCCGGGCCATCTGCGCGAGCCGTGCAATCGGCGCCTCGACTTCCTTGGCGCTCGTCATCATGAGGTCGGCCAGCTCGTCGACGACCACGACGACGTAGGGGAGCCGCTTGTGCTTCGGGCCGAGGTCGGCCAGCTTGCCGGCCGCGTGCTTCTTGTTGTACTCCTCGATCCCGCGCACGCCGGCCTCGGCGAGCAGGTCGTAGCGGATCTCCATCTCGCGCTCGCACGACCGGAGCGCGGCGGCGGCTTGCGCGAAGTCGGTGATGATCGGGTCCTCGGCGTCCTCGGGCATGGCCGAAAAGTGCCGGAGGAGCTCGGCGTACCCGTTGAGCTCGATCTTCTTGGGGTCGACCATCACGAACTTGAGGTCGGCCGGGCGCTTGGCGTAGAGGAGCCCCACGATGAGCGCGTTGACGCCGACCGACTTGCCCGAGCCCGTGGCCCCGGCGACGAGCAGGTGCGGCATCTTGGCGAGGTCCTCGACGAACACCTTGCCCTCGATCGTCTTCCCGATGGGGACCGGGAGCGCCATCTTGCCGCCGCGCGCGGCGTCGACGAACTCCTTCCGCGTGAGGAGCTGCCGGAGGCGGACCATCTCGCGCGTCCGGTTCGGGATCTCGACGCCGATCGACGACTTGCCCGGGATGGGCGCGATGATGCGGATGCCGGGCGCGGCGAGCGCCATCGCGAGGTCGTCTTCGAGCGCCGTGATGCGGCTGATCTTGACGCCGGCCGCCGGCGTCAGCTCGTAGCGCGTGACGGTGGGGCCGACGACGGCCTCGATGGCGTCGATCTGGATGTTGTACGTCTCGAGCTTGTCGAGGAGCAGCTGCTTGTTCTCCTCGATCTCGTCGAGGTCCACCTCGGGGTCGCCCTCGGACTGCTCCAGGAGCTCGACCGACGGCATCTGGTACGGGAGGTCGGCCTCGTCGGGCACCGGCGCGCGCACGGCGTCGAGGTCGACGGCGGCCTCCTCGACCGGCGCGGTCACGTGGAAGGCCGGCGCCGCGCGCTCGGCGGCCACGATCTCGTCGAGCACCGGGTCGTCCGGGAGCCCGTCGCCCACGGCGGGCGGGGCGGCCGGGAGCGGCTCGGACGGCTCGGGGCGGGGCGGCTCCGGGCGGGGCGGGGCGGCCTCGACGGGCGGCGGGCTCGCGGGGAGCGGGGCGGGGGCCTCGTCCGGCGCCTTCTGGGGCGCCGCCTTTTTCGCGGGCGGGGCGGACGCCTTCTCGGTCTGCTTCGCCGCCTTCTGCTTCTCCTTCTCCGCGCGCCGCGCGTCGCGCTCGGCGGTTGCCTCGTTGCGCGCCTTCTCGCGGAGCACCTTCCGCTCGGTCGCCCCGGTCCGGTACGTCGCCCAGCGCTCGGTCACCGCCCCGCCCAGCGACGTCACAGCGCCCTCGGCCCGGTCCAGCGACGTCTGGATGTCGCGGTCCCACACCAGCAGGACCGTGACGACGACGGCGACGGCCAGCACGATGCCGGCGCCCACGACGCCGCCCAGGCTCACGAGCCACCCCGCCACGCCCAGCCCGAGCGCCCCGCTCCAGCGCGCGAGGTCGGCGTCGATGAGGCCGTCGAGCCAGCCGAAAAAGCAGGCCAGGAACAAGGCGCCCGCGAACGCGAGCCCGGTCAGGAGCGGGAGGAAGACGGGCGTCTTCTGGCGCAGCAGGAGCCAGCCCCACGCGAACAGGCAGGCCACGACGAGGAGCGTCGGGAAGCCGAGGAACTCGGCCACGAGCGCCTTGGCGATCAGCGCGCCGACCGGCCCGAGCAGGTTGTCGACCCGGTTGTCGCCGGGGTCGAAGAGCGCGTCGCGCTCGGCGCCGGCCAGGAGCACGTCGTCGGCCGGCGCGTGCGTCACGACGGCGAGCCCGACGAGCACGGCGAGCGCCATCAGGATGATGCCGAGCACCTCCTGCTTGCGCTGGCGCGAAAAGCCGCCGGCGGATGTCTTCTTTTTGGAGCGGCCCTTTTTGGACCGCGCCGAGCTGCGTGTGCTGCTCACCGGGGTGGGGGGACGGACGGTGGCGTGGGGTGAAGGTACACCGAAGCCGGTGGACCCGTGGGTCGGTGCCGGATCCGTAGGCCCGTGGGTCGGGCCGCCCCGCCCGTGCCGTGCGGGGGCGGGGCGACCCACGGGCGGGGCGGTCCGTTTTGTGGACGAGGCGCGGGCGCGGTGGGCTCGGCGTAGCGGCGTTGCATGCAACGCCGCTACAGGACGGCGCTGCGGTCGGGGCGGGGTGGAAGACCGGCGGGTGACGTGCCACCCCGCCCGGTTGCGCCGCACGGGCGGGGTGGGCGCCCCCGCCTACCGCTTGTCCAGGACGAAGCGGCTGTCGCGGAACACCGGCAGCCCGTCGCTCGCGTCGATCCGGGCCGCGAACGCGACGTCGTCGGCGTGGCCGAGCTCGATGAGCCGCTGCGTGTGGCGGGCGCCGAAGATCGTCCGGGCGAGTCGACTCTCGCTCCCCCGGTACAGGGCGGACGCGATCTGGACGCTGTCCGAGAGCCCGGCCGCCGCCTCGGCGCCCACGACGCGCGTGACCAGGAGCCCGGCGCAGAGCGTGTCTTCGAGCGAGACGCGGCCCTCGGACCCCGCGCACAGGACGGCGGCGGGGCGGCCGGCGTCGAGGGCTCGGCGGAGAAAGGCGGCCGCGGCGTCGGCGTTCGTGAACGCGCCGACGGCGAGGTCCGCCGCCGACCGCGCCCGCGCCATGGCCGCCGTCCCGTTCGTCGTCGTGAGCACGACGGTCCGCCCGGCGACGGCCTCGGGCGTGTACTCGAGCGGCGAGTTGCCAGCCTGGTAGCCCGGGATCCGCTCGCCGCCCCGCTCGCCGCCCAGGAGCGACACGTCGGCGTCGAGCGAGGCCGCGAGGCGTCCGGCCTCGCCCTTGTCGGCGACCGGGATGACGGCGCGCGCGCCGTTCTCGAGCGCCGTCACGATCGTCGTCGACGCCCGGAGCACGTCGACCACGACGACGGCCCGGCCGTAGAGCGCGTCTTCGTCCAGGACGGCCGGCGTGAGGAAGACGTCGAGGGCGGGCGCGCTCACGAGGCGCGGTGGAACGGCGGCTTGGTGACGGTCGCCGGGAGCACGCGGCCCCGCACCGAGACCCCGAGCCGCGTCCCGGGCGCCGTGTACGCCGGCTCGTTGGGGACGAACCCGAGCGCGACGCCGGCCCCCAGCGCCGGCGACTGGCTCCCGCTCGTGACCACGCCGACTTCGGCCCCGCCCTCGTCCACGATCGGGTAGCCCTCGCGCGGCAGGCCGCGGCCCTCGACGACCAGCCCGACGATCCGGCGCGGCACGCCGTCCGCCTTTTGCTGGACGAGCGCGTCGCGGCCCACGAAGTCGCCGGCGTCCGGCTTGACGACCCAGCCCAGGTTCGCCTCGTAGGGCGTCGTGTCGTCGGTGAGCTCGTGGCCGTAGAGGCTGAACCCGGCCTCCAGGCGGAGCGTGTCGCGGGCGCCGAGCCCAGCCGGGACGAGCCCGCGCTCGGCGCCGGCCTCCAGGAGCGCGTCCCACGCCCGCCCCGCCGCCTCGTTCTCGAGGTAGATCTCAAGCCCGGCCTCGCCCGTGTATCCGGTCGTCGAGACGACTGCGCGCTGGGCGCCGAACACGTCGCCGGGGGCGGGGCGGACAAAGCGGTACGAGCCGATGTCCGACACGTCGAGCCCGGTCGCGGCCTCGAAGATCTCGAACGCGCGCGGCCCCTGGAGCGCGAGCAGCGCCGTGTCGGCCGACTCGTCCGTCAGCTCGACGTCCAGCCCGGCCCGCTCGGCGACCGCCGTGACGTGCGCCCAGTCCTTCTCGATGTTCGACGCGTTGACGACGAGCATCACGTCGTCGTGGGCGAGCCGGTACACGAGGAGGTCGTCGACCGCCCCGCCCGCGTCGTGGCAGAGGACGGCGTAGAGGGCCTTCCCGTCGTCGAGCCGCGAGACGTCGTTGGTGACGAGCCGCTGGGCGAGCGCGAGCGCGTCCGGCCCCGTCAGCCTGAACTCGCCCATGTGGCTCACGTCGAACAGCCCGGCCGCCTCGCGGACCGCCCGGTGCTCGTCGAGGATGCCGGAGTACTGGATCGGCATCTCGAAGCCGGCGAACGGGGCCATCTTCGCGCCCGCGGCGAGGTGCCGGTCGTGGAGCGGGGTGGTGCGGAGGTCGGTCTCGGACACGGGGTGGGGCCGGGGTGGAGGAGGGGCCGGAAAGTAGCGCCGCCCCGCCCGCCGAATCCGCCCCGCCCGCTGGCGGCCGCCCCGCCCTAGCCGGCCTCGACCGCGGTCTCTTCGGTGGCGTACGTCTCGGCGTAGCGCTTGACGGCGTCGCGGATCACCTCGACGGCCCGCTCGCGGCCCTGGTAGCCCTGGACCTCGACCGTCTTGTTCTCGAGCATCTTGTAGTCGAGGAAGAACCGCTCGGTCTGGCGGAGCGTGTGCGGGCGGAGGTGGTCGAGGTCGTTGATCGTCGCCACGTCGGGGTCGTCGCAGCAGACGGCGATGATCTTCTCGTCGCCCCGGCCCTCGTCGCGCATCGGGAGCATGCCGATGGCGCGAGCGCGGACGATCGACAGCGGCTGCACGGCCTCGTTCATCAGCACGAGCACGTCGAGCGGGTCGCCGTCGTCGCCGAGCGTCTGGGGCAGGAACCCGTAGTTGGCCGGGTACAGCACGGCGCTGTAGAGGACACGGTCGAGGCGGAGCAGCCCGCTGTCCTTGTCGAGCTCGTACTTGAGCGTGCCCCCCTTGGGGACCTCAATGATGGTCTGGAAGCACCCAGCGGGGTCGCCGGTGGGGAGGTCGTGCCAGGGGTGCATGGATTCGCGGGGGGCGGGGCGGGGGGACACTCGGGTGGGGGGTAGGTTGGCGGGCTCCCAACCCGCCAAGCCCGTGCCTAAGATCCCGCCCGCTGCCGTCGCCGTTGCCCTCGCCGTCGGTTTTCTCGGAGGCTGCGCGGCCACGTCGTCCGATCTCCCCACGCTTGCCGCCGCCCCCACGCCCGCCGTGGCCGGCCCGGCGGCCCCCACCGGCGACGCCGCGCTGGACGCGTTCCTCGCCGACCTCGCCGCCGCCATCGGCCTCCACGACTGGGCGGCCGTGGCCGCCGCGCTGGACCCCGCCGCCACCGCCGAGCTCGGGGCGACGGGCCGCCCCGCCCCGCCCGACGAGGCCGCGCGCGCGCTCGTCGCCGAGGCGCTGGGCCTGAGCGTCCCGCTCGACGCCGTCCGCGTCGTCACGCTCCGCGCCGCCGAGCGCGGGCCGGGCGGGGCGGTGGCCGTCACCGGCGACGTCCGCCGCGACGACGGCGAGCACCGGCCGATCGCGTTCTCGGTGCGCCGCGGCGCGGGCGGGGCGTACTACGTCGAGGTGCCGGGCCGGTAGGGCAACCCCCAGGAGGAGCCAGGGCACCCCGCACCGATTCAGAGCGCGCTGCAGGGCGGGGCGGTGCAACCTTTCAGGACTCTCCCGAGTGGAACGCCCTCCCCTTCACCTGATCCCCCTCCTCCATGTTCGAGATCTTTATCGTGCTCGCGGTCGTCGCGCTCATCGCGGCGCTCCTCGGGTTCCGCGGCGTCGCCGGGCTCTCTGCGGACCTGGCCAAGTGGGCGCTGATCGCCGCCGTCGTGTTGGCCGTCATCGCGTTCCTGGTTTAGCGCTACGCTTCGGGTCTCCGCGGCGCCCGGGCTCGGCTCGGGCGCCGTCTTTCGTTGTCCCCACCCCGCCCCCATGCGCGCGCTCCGCCTCCACAAGACCGACGACGGCATCGACCCCCGCCTCGAAGACGTCCCCGAGGGCGATCTCCCCGACGGCGACGTCCTCCTCGACGTCACGCACTCGAGCCTGAACTACAAGGACGGGCTGGCCGTGAGCGGGCGGGGCAAGATCGTCCGCGGCGCGTTCCCGTTCGTCCCGGGCATCGACCTCGCCGGCACCGTCGTGGACGGCGGCGGGAGCGACTGGGCGCCCGGCGACCGCGTCATCCTTACAGGCTGGGGCACGGGCGAGAACCGCTGGGGCGGCTACGCCGAGCGCGCCCGCGCCGACGCCGACCACCTCGTCCGCCTGCCGGACGGGCTCTCGGCCGAGGACGCCATGTGGATCGGGACGGCCGGGCTCACGGCCATGCTCTCGGTGCTGGCGCTGGAGGACCACAGCGTCGACGCCGGCGACGGGCCGGTGGCCGTCACGGGCGCCTCGGGCGGCGTCGGCTCGACGGCCACGGCGCTCCTGGCCGACGCTGGCTACGCAGTCCACGCCGTGACGGGGACGGCGAGCGCGCACGGCTACCTCCGCGCGCTGGGCGCCGCCGAGGTCGTCGGCCGCGAGGCGCTCGCCACCCCGCCCGAGGCGCCGATGGGGCGGGGCACGTGGGCCGGCGCCGTCGACTCGGTCGGCGGCACGACGCTGGCCTCGCTGCTCGCCACGACGAAGCGCCACGGGTGCGTCGCCGCGTGCGGCCTCGCGGGCGGGGCGGCTCTTGAGACGACGGTCTTCCCGTTCATCCTGCGCGGCGTGACGCTGGCCGGGATCGACTCGAACACCGCCCCGCCCTCGCTCCGCGATGAAGCCTGGGCGCGGCTGGCCGACGCCGTCGGGCGGGGCGCGCTGGGCGCGGTCGAGCGGACGGTGATCTCGCTCGGCGACGTGCCGCCGTGGGCGGGGCGGATCGTCGACGGCGACACGGTCGGGCGCGTGGTCGTGGACGTGCGCGCGTGAGCGGGGCGGTGCTCCCTCGGCGGGCGGCGACGGGTATAATGGCGGGGTGGCCGCTCGTGGGCGGGGCGGCTGAAGCTCTGGTTATGCGCCTCTGCAAGATCTAGCCATGCCTACTAGAGGAATAGTAATCTGTCCTCCCTTCAAGTTTGACAAGGGGTCCGACGGCGGCGGAAGCTTTGCTTTCCAGCAGACAGATCCAGTTGACCTCCGTGAGTATGCCCTTTACTGGGACGTTATTGACCTCCCCAACCAGAATCTGGTGGGCATCACTCCGTCTCCAGAGGATGACTTTGCGCTACTCGAGCAGGAGGGAGTGTTCATCCGAAGCCACGTGGAACTCGGCGGCTTCAGCGGGAGCATTGCGTTAATGGGCGTGTCGTTCATTGTTGCTCAGACGATTGCTGCGGAGCGCCATAACGCTGAGGGAGGCGCTTGGGCCATCGGGCAGAACTCGGCTAACCTTGTGCTCCCCGCCGCGGTCTCACACGAGGCTCGTGTTGCGGAGGTGTCTCTCTACAAATCTGTTCCGGTACCATTGGCAGAGGTGCCAATAGAGCAGGTTCTTGAGTTTAAATCAAGGCGCCGTGACGAGCTGGATCAGTATAGGTTTGTGCTTGATTCTCTGTACCAAGACATAGCGTCATCGGGTGATGTGACGAGAGCTAAGTCCTACGCAGTAGATAAGATCCAGAACAGTATACTCGACCTGAATCGCGTAATGGGCGAGTCGGCGTTGAAGAGGAGACTCAGAAGCGTGAGGGTCGAGCTGAACCTGTCTGATCTTATCAAGGACGCAATTATAGGTGGGGCTGCATCCTTCGCCTTCGGTATTCCACCCGCGGTGGGCACGGGGGTCGCGCTCGCAGCGTCCGCTATTAATATCGGCGTTGGTGTGGCACCCAAGTTGAATTCGGTGCCGGATCATTTGAGGGACTATGCTTATGTCTTCGCAGCGCAAGAGGAGTTCGGCGCATAACCCGCCGCTGTTATTAAGTGAAAGTCAAGGGGTCGGCGTCGATTCCGGTCGGTGAGGGCGGGGTGGGCGTGAGGAGAGAGGCGGGGTGGTCGGCCGCGCTCCACGGGGCCGCCCCGTACGTCCACCCCGCCCGCTCGCCTCTGATCTCGTCCGCCACACGCTCGGAACAACCGGCTCCCCGTGGCTTCTCAAGCCCATGAACTGGCGCGAGCACATCACGGTCGATCCACAGGTTTGTCACGGAAAAGCGTGTGTCCGAGGCACCCGCGTTCCCGTTGCCGTCGTCCTCGATAATCTCGCCGCCGGGCTCTCTTCCGACGAGATTACCCGGAGCTACCCCGCTGTCTCGGCGGAGGCCATCCGGGCTGCACTCGCGTACGCAGCCGATCTCGCAGGAGAGCGCGTGGTTGCCGTCCCAGAGTGAGGTTCAAGCTCGACGAGAACCTCCCGGCCGAGGCGGCTGACGTCTTCCGTAGAGCGGAGCACGATGCGGCAACGGTACTGGAGCAGGAGATGGGCGGGGCGCCTGACCCGAACGTGGCGGCCGTGTGCCAGCGGGAGAGCCGAGCACTCGTCACGCTCGACACAGACTTTGCCGATATCCGCTCGTATCCGCCCAGCGACTACCCGGGCCTCGTTGTCCTCCGGCTCCGGCAGCAGGACAAGCCGCACGTGCTCGGCGTGCTGGAACGGATGCTCCCACTCTTGAACGTCGAGCCGCTGGACCGGCGGCTCTGGATCGTAGGCGAGGAGCGGGTCCGAGTCCGCAGCTAGCAGCCCGGTGTTGGCCGCCCCGTCCTCCGGTCCACTCAGCCACCCCGCTCCCGAGTAGCGGCGAGGGCGGGGTGATCGGCCGTGCCCTGCGAAGCCGCCCCGCCCGCTAGAGCCGGCCCGTGACTTCGTCCGCCACGCGGTAGGCGTTGGCCGCGATCGTCAGCGTCGGGTTCGAGGCGCCCGACGCCGGGAAGACGCTGGCATCGGCCAGGTACAGGTTCTCGACCTCGTGCGCCCGCCCCGCCCGGTCGACCACGCTCGCGGCCGGGTCGTCGCCCATGCGGCACGTCCCGCACTGGTGGTTCACGACCGAGAGCGGCATGGGCACGCGCAGAAAGCGGTCGAACCCGATGGCCTCCAGCTTCTCCTGGAGCACGTCCATCAGCTTGTCCTGGGCGGGGCGGTTCGTCGGCGTGTAGTGGACGCGGATGCCGCCGTCGGTGCCCAGCGTGACGCGGTTGTCCGGCAGCGGGAGGTCCTCGGTCTGGATCCACCAGTCGACCGAGTGGGCCGTAAAGGCCTCGGCCTCCTCGTGCGACAGGGCGCCCGGGGCGAGGTCGTCCAGGAGCTGCCGCGCCAGGTGCTTGCCCATGAGGTGCGCGTGCCCGAGCGGCGTGTGCTCCCACTCCGGGTCGCCCGCGACGCCGAAGTAGAAGTCGTTGATGGCCAGCGTCTTCTGGAACTTCGAGGGGTTGGGCACCGCGCTCGCCGAGGCGTAAAACTTGGACGTCGTGTGGCGCATAAAGTGGCGGCCGACGGCGCCCGACCCGTTCGCCAGCCCGTCCGGGTGCGCGTCCGACGCCGAGCGGAGCAGGAGCGCCGCCGACTGCACGGCCCCAGCGCACAGCACGAAGGTGCCGGCGCGGAACGTCGTCGCCACCCCGCCCACGGTCGCCTCGACGTGCGTCGCGCGGCGGCCGTCGCCGTCGGTCCCGATGCGCGTCACGGTCGCGTCCGTCACCAGGTCCACGTTCTCGTACTGCGTGGCCGGGAGGACCGACGCCGTCTCGGCGTCGCACTTGAGGTGGAGGAGGTCGGGGTAGCCGTCGAACGCCGGCCACCCCAGGAGGTCGAACGCCTCGCGGAGCACGAACGCCCCCGCCCCCGGGTCCTCGTGGCTGTACTTGACGCCCATCGGCAACTCGAACGCCTGGACGCCCTGCGCCCGCAGGCCTTCGGCCACCTCCTGCACGCGCGCCGAGTGAGCGAGGGCGGGGTGGGGGAACGGGCCGCTCGCCGGCGGCTCCGTCGGGTCCGCCCCGCGCCGGCCGTGGACGTGGTAGGCGCGCTCGGCGCGGTCGTAGTACGGGGCGAGGTCGTCGTACGCGATCGGCCACGCCGGCGAGAGGCCGTCGTAGGTGTCGAGCGGCCCAAAGTCGCGGGGGTGCAGGCGCAGCAGGGCCGACCCGTAGACCTTCGTGTTGCCGCCGAGCCAGTAGTACATGCCCGGGCGGAAGGGCTCGCCCGTGTCGCCGTCGGTCCACGTCTCGGGCGACTTGTACCGCTGCTCCGAGAACATGACCTCGGGGTCCCAGTTGCCGGCCTCGCGCGGCAGCGAGCCCTGGCGGTTTAGGAGGAGGATACGAGCGCCGGTCGGGGCGAGGGCGTGGGCCACCGCCCCGCCCCCGACGCCGGCGCCGATAATGCAGATGTCGTACACGAGCAAAGGGTGATGAGTAAAGGGTGACGGGCGGGGCGGAGGGCTCGTCACCCGTCACCCCTCGCTCGTCACCCGCGTTACCCGCTCCACGGCTCCTGGAAGTCGGCGTAGAGGGTGAGGCCGCCGTCGGCGAACAGGGTCTGGCCGGTAACGTAGGCGGCGTCGTCGGAGACCAGGAAGGCGGCGATCCGGGCCATCTCCTCGGGCTCCCCGATCCGCCGCATGGGGATGTGGCTGCGCACGACGTCCGTGGCCGCCTCGTCGTCCAGCCAGCTCTGGATGGGCGTGAGCGTCGCGCCCGGCGCGATGGCGTTTACGCGGACGCCGCGGTCGGCGTACTCCAGCGCCAGCGTCTGCGTCATCCCGTGCAGGCCGTACTTCGAGACCGCGTACGAGAGGTAGTGCGGGCGGGGGATCTTCTGGTGCACGCTCGACACGTTCACGATCACGCCGCGTGCCCCGCCCTCGCGCGGCTCGATGCCGAGGAAGCCGCGGATGGCCTCGCGCGAGCACAGGAACGCCCCGCGGAGGTTGACCGCGAGGACCTGGTCGAAGTGGGCCGCCGTCGTCTCGTGCGAGGCCGGCTCCTCGATCTGGATGCCCGCGTTGTTGACCAGCACGTCGACCGGCCCGCACGCCTCGGCGATCACCTCGAACATGGCCTCGACCTCGACCTCGCGCGACACGTCGGCGCGGACGAGCGTGCACACGGCGCCGTCGTCGGTCGCCACCCCACCCGCCCGGCTGTCGGGCGGGGCGGGGCGGTCGGCGAGCGCGTCCGCGCGGGCGGCCTCGGCGAGGCGGGCCGTCTCCTCGGCGTTGGCGCGCTCGCGCTCGTACGGGTAGTTGACGGCCACGCGCGCGCCGCGCCGGGCGAGCTCGACGGCGACCGCGCGGCCGATCCCGGTGGAGGCGCCGGTGACGAGGGCCGTGCGGCCGGAGAGGTCAGACATAGGGGAGCAGCGTAGGGGAGTCCACCAAACCGCCCTCATTTTCAGTCGTTCCTGAAAACCAGCGTGAAGCGTCCACGCTCAGGACGCTCCTGAGCCGCCCCGCCCGCTCGGCTCGTCGTCCGCCCCGCCCGGCGGCTCCACCGGCGGCGGCTCCCTGGGCGGCTCGTTCTGGGCGCCCCGGACGGCCGCCCCGTCCGGCCCCAGGAGCGGCGTGCCCTCGAACGCCTTCGCCTCGTCGATAAAGAGCTGGAGGTGCGGGAACGGGATCTCGATGTCGGCCGCGCGCAGCGCCTGGAACACGCGCTCGGTGTACTCGAAGCGGACGGGGATCTCGAGCTGCGGGTCGCGGAGGTAGAGCCGGAGCGCCATGTCGACCGACGACGCGCCGAGCCCGGTCACGGCCACGCTCGGGTCGTAGTCCGGGTGGAGCCGGCCGTCGCCGGCCGTCGTCGCGAGCGCCACGCGGCGGGCCTCCTCCGGGTCCTCCTTGTACGCGATCCCGAAGGCGACGACGACGCGGAGCGCCCGGAGCATCGAGTGGTTGATGACCTTGGCCGAGATGACGGTCGCGTTGGGGAGGATGGCCATCTCGTTGTTCAGCGTCCGCACGCGCGTCGTCCGCAGCGTGATCTCCTCGACGGTCCCGAAGGTGTCCTGGAGCTCGATGTTGTCGCCGACGGCGAACGGGCGGTCGAGGAGGATCGTGACGCCGGCGATCAGGTTCTGGACCGTGTCCTGGGCCGCGAACCCGAGCGCGATCCCCGCGATGCCGAGCCCGGCGATAAACGGGGCGATGGCGATGCCGAGCTCGTCGAGGACCGCGATCGTCGCGATGGCCAGGACCGTGAACCGCGTAAAACGGAGGATGAGCTGCTGGACCCCGGCGTCGACCCGGCGCGCGCGCTGGAGCGCCCGGCGGAGCAGCCCCTGCACCACGCGGTACACGACCCAGAACGCGAGCCCGACGAGAACGGCCGGGAGCAGGTTCTCGATGGCGAACCGGAGGACGGCCTGGAGCAGGATGTCCAGCGCCACGCCCACGTCGCCTTCGGCGAGCGCCTCGGTCGCCTGGCCCACGTTGCGGCCGAGCGCGCCGACGCCCTCGCTCGGGTCCACGAGGACCGAGTCGAGGGGCGTTACGGCCGAGTCGACGGCCACGGAGTCGACGGCGGCCGAGTCGGCCGCGACCGAGTCGGCGGGCGCGGCGCCGGCGGGGGGCGGGGCGGCCTGCACGCGGCTAGACCGCCGCGCGGCGCCGCGCGGCCTCGACCGTGTTGGCGAGGAGCATGGCGATCGTCATCGGCCCGACGCCGCCGGGGACGGGCGTGATGGCGCCGGCCACGTCGGCGACCGCGTCGAAGTCGACGTCGCCGACCAGCCGGTAGCCCCGCTCGCGCGAGGCGTCGTCGACCCGGTTGATGCCGACGTCGACGACGGCCGCGCCGGGCTTCACCATGTCGGCCGTCACGAACCCCGCGCGGCCGATCGCGGCGACGAGCACGTCGGCCTGGCGCGCGAGGGCGGGGAGGTCGCGGGTCCGGCTGTGGCAGACGGTGACCGTCGCGTCGAGGCCGCGCCGCAGCAGGAGGCTCGCGAGCGGCTTCCCGACGATGTTGCTCCGCCCGAGCACGACGGCGTGGGCGCCGGACGTCTCGACGCCCGTCCGCCGCAGGAGCTCGACGATGCCGGCCGGCGTGCACGGCTCGAGCGTGGGCTCGCCGAGCACGAGCCGGCCCACGTTCTCGGGGTGGAACCCGTCGACGTCTTTGGCCGGGTCGACGGCCCGGATCACGGCGCCTTCGTCGACGTGGTCCGGCAGCGGGAGCTGGACGAGGATGCCGTCGACGCCGTCGTCGGCGTTGAGGCGGGCGATGAGGGCGAGCAGGTCGCGCTCGCTCAGGTCGGCCGGGCGCGCGAGCGTCTCGGCGTCGATCCCGGCCTCGCCGGCCGCCCGCGCCTTGGCGCGGACGTACGACTGGCTCGCCGCGTGCTCGCCGACGAGCACCACGCGGAGGGCGGGGCGGCGGCCGTGCTCGCGCTGGAACGCGGCGGCGTCCTGGGCCACCTCGGCGCGCACGGCGGCGGCGACTGCGGTTCCGTCGATGATCTCGGCCATGCGGGGCGGGGTGGGGGCCGGCGGCCCGGTGGGCGGGGCGGCCAAGCTACCGAGCCGGGACGGGAGCGGAGGGGGGAGAAGAGGAGGGGAGGAGAAGAGGCGGCAGGCCACCCCGCCCAGGCGCCGCCGGCACCGCGGGCCGGGGGCGGGGCGGTCTTGGCAGGCGCCGCCCCGCCCTTGGCCCGTGCGATGGCCGCCCCGCTCGGCGCGGGCGGGGCGGTGGACCGCGGCCCCGTGCGGGCACCACGCGCGGTGTCCCTGCGGATCGGGGCCGGCGCGTTCCTGCGGGCGGGGCGGCCACGGGCGCCGCCACCCCGCCTGGGCGCCGCGGCTCGACGGCGTTGCATGCAACGCCGCTACGACGGCCGCCCCGCCCTCGCGTTCTGCGGGCGGGGTGGCGCATCTTCTGCCCGCTGCCCGCTGCCCGCTGCCCGCTGCCCGCTGCCCGCTGCCCGCTGCCCGCTGCCCGCTGCCCGCCCGGGTGCGAACTTGGCCGGCCCGCTCCGCCCGCTCCAGGACCGCCCCGCCCATGCCCACCCCGCCCGCCCCCACGCTCCGCGCCGCGATCCTCGGCGCCACCGGCGCCGTGGGGCAGACGTTCGTCCGGCTCCTCGCCGGCCACCCCCAGTTCGAGGTCGTCTCGCTCGTCGCCAGCGAGCGGTCGGCGGGGAAGCCGTACCGCGAGGCGGCCCGGTGGCTCCAGGCCGAGCCGCTCGACGAGCGCATCGGCGGGCTCGTGGTCGAGGGCGTCGACGCGGCGCCCGACGCCGACGTGGTGTTCTCGGGCCTCGACGCGAGCGTGGCCGGCGACGTCGAGGCCGACTGGGCGCGGCGCGGCTACGCCGTCGTCTCGAACGCGCGCAACTGGCGGCTCGACCCGGCGGTCCCGCTCCTCATCCCCGAGGTCAACCCGGACCACCTCGCGCTCGTCGACCGCCAGGACTGGGGCGGGGCGGCCGGTGGGTTCGTCGTCACCAACCCGAACTGCTCGACGGTCGGGCTGGCGCTCGCGCTCAAGCCGCTCCACGACGCGTTCGGCGTCGACGCCGTCCACGTCGTGACGATGCAGGCGCTGAGCGGGGCGGGGTACCCGGGCGTGCCGGCGCTCGACGCGCTGGGCAACGTGGTCCCGTTTATCGCGGGCGAGGAGGAGAAACTGGCCGTCGAGACGCGCAAGATCCTGGGCACGCTGGGCGCGGCGGGCGTGGCCGACGCCGAGATCACGGTCTCGGCCCAGTGCCACCGCGTGCCGGTCGTCGACGGCCACCTCGAAGCGGTCTCGGTCCGCCTGCGCGAGCCCGCGGGCGCGGCCGACGTGGCCGAGGCGCTGCGGTCGTGGCGCGGCCCGCTCGCCGGGCTCGGGCTGCCGACCGCCCCGCCCCGCCCGCTCGCCGTGTTCGACGACGACGCCTCGCCGCAGCCGCGGACGCACGTGAACCTGGGCGGCGGCATGACGGTGTCGGTCGGGCGCGTCCAGGACTGCCCGGTGCTCGGGGTCAAGTTCGTGGTCCTCAGCCACAACACGGTCCGCGGCGCCGCGGGCGGGGCGGTCCTCAACGCCGAGCTCCTCGCGCACGAGGGCCGCCTGGCCGGGGCGGTCGCGTGACGGTCCGCCCCGCCCGCCCGGCCGAGCGCGACGTGGCGGTCGCGCTGTGGACGGCTCTCCACCGCGAGCACGAGGCGCAGGACGCCCGCTACCGCCTCGCCGACGACGCCGTCCAGCGGTGGACGACCGACGTCCGCGACTGGCTGCGGAGCCCGCGCGACGCCGTCTGGCTGGGACTCGACGGCGGCACGCCGGTCGGCCTCCTCACGGCCCACCTCTACGAGACGACGCCGATGTACGCGCCGGTCTCGCTCGTCTACGTCGACGACCTCTACGTCCGCCCGGCGTCGCGGGGCCGGGGCCTCGCCTCGGCGCTCCTCGGCGCCGCCCGCGCCTGGGGCACGGAGCGCAGGGCGACGGAGCTCCGGGCGGGCGTGCTCGCCGCGAACGGGGCGGGGCGGGCGTTCTGGGCGCGCCAGGGCGCCGAGGACTTTTCCGTCACGGTGACGCTGCCGCTCAAGTAAAGGAAGAGAGGAGGTAAGGGCGGGGTGGAAGAGATCCTGTCAACCCGTTGTCGCCCAGCGATATGCGGGCGGGGTGGGCATCTTTCAGTCTCCAGTCCCCTCTACGCCGGCGCCAGCTTCCGGCGCTTCGGGGCGGGGCGGGGGGCGTACCGGCCGACGGCCACGGCGGCGACCGAGAGCGCGAGCGCCAGCCCGAGCGCCCAGCGCCCGAGCCAGTCCCCGTGGCGGACGTAGAACGTCTGGCCCCGGAACAGCGGCACGTCGACCGAGGCCACGTCGGGCTCCATCCACCCCGCCACCTCGGTCACCGCCCCGCCCGGCTGGATCACCGCCGAGCCCCCGCTGACCGTCGAGAGCACGACCGACCGCCGCGACTCGACGGCCCGGAGCCGCGTGAACAGGAGGTGCTGGTCGAGCCCGGCCGAGCGGCCCCAGAGGTCGTGGCGCGCGAGGACCACGACGAGGTCGGCGCCGTCGCGCGTAAACCGGCGGACGTGGTCGCCGAACACGGACTCGAACCCGACCGCCGCCGCGACGCGGGCGCCGCCGGTGTCGAGGAGCGCGCGGCGGTCGCCGGTCACGCCGGCCGCGTCGGCGAACGAGACCCGCCGCATCTGGAGGTACGTGGCCGCCGGGGCGCCGGGGCGGACGAGGACGGCTGCGCTCGCCGCCTCGCCGTCGTCGCCGGCCGGGAGCCGCGCGCCGGCCAGGAGCGACAGGTCCCGCCGCCCCGCCCACCGGTCGAGCGTCTCGAAGAGGGCCGCCGCCTCGGCCGCCGAGCCTGGGCGCGGGAGCGACGCCCGCGGCCACACGAGCAGGCCGTACCCGCTGGCGCGCAGCCCGTCGGGACGCACCGCGTCGGGGTCGGGCGGGGCGGGATCGGGCGGGGCGGCGCTGTCCGGGGCCGCGGCGTCGGCCCGCCACCGGGCGAGAAAGGCGTCGGAGGCGCGGGCCAGGAGCTCGACGCGGTCCTCGGCCGGCGCCTCCGCCCACGCCCGCGGCGACAGCCCGGGCTGCACGACGCCGACGCGCGTGTACCCCGTGGGCACGTCCGACTGCGCCGTCCGCACGGCGCCGTAGACCACGGGCACGGCGACGAGCGTGGCGAAGGCGGCGACCGCGACGCCACGCTCGCCGGCCCGCCCCGCCCGGGGGAGCGCGAGGAACGCGGCCCCGTTGAGGGCGAGCACCCACAGGCTGAGCAGCGAGACGCCGCCCAGGTCCGCGATCTGGATAAACTCGAGGCCCGCGACCTGCGTGTGACCGAGGAGCAGCCACGGGAGCGTGACCGACGTCTGGAGCAGGAGGAACTCGGCCGCGATCACGTACAGCGCGAGCGCCACGAGCCCGGCCCCGAGCCCGTGCCGGTGGCGGACGGCCCCCGACAGCACGAACGCCGCCGTGAGCGGGACGGGCACCAGGAACAGCGTCGCCCCGCCCAGGGCGGCCGTGCCCGGGTCGGGGTTGAACAGGACCCAGAACCCGACGCAGCAGCTCGCGGCCAGGAGCACGGCGTAGAGCTCGCGGGCGTAGGCCCACGACGGCCGCCGCGCGCTCCACCGGACGAGGAGCGGGACGAGGCCGACCCACGCGAGCGGATAGACCCCGAGCGGGGGCAGGCTGAGCGCGAGGGCGAGGGCGCCCGCGAGCGACCACCCGAGCGAGTTCAGCGGCAGGGCGGACGGACGGCGACGTCCCATGGGCAGCGGGGGCAAGGCCTGCGGCGTATCGGCGCGTGCGCGCCGCGGCTTAATACGGGGGCGGAGACTTCGCCCGCCTCGCCCTCGGCGCCCACCCCAACGCCCATCCCCCACCCCGCCCTTTGGGTCCGGCCCGCCCCCGGTGGGGGAGGGAGAACTCCAACCAAACGGTTTCTGAGTCTTGCTACTTGTGTAGCCGCCATAGGACTCGCCAGCCTTACCGTTCACCGAGAGCTGGGGAAGGCGAGGACGCCGGAGCAGCGGTCGAGGGCGGGGCGGCCGAGCCAACACCTCCACCCCGCCCTCCGGGTCTGCTCTGCGAGGACGACGAAGTAGGCAGCGCCGCCGCTAGAGGCGGGCGGGGCGGTGCCGCTCTGCCCTACGCCGCCCCGCCCGGCCCCGACCGTATGTTCGGGGCCTCACTGGCCCCCGGCTCACCCCGTGCCTGTCCTCACCGTCTGCAACCACAAGGGAGGGACTGGAAAGACGACCTCGTCGATCCACCTCGCCGCCGCGTTCGGCCACGCGGGCGGCCGCGTCCTGGTCATCGACTTCGACCCCCAGGGGTTCCTCACGCGCATGCTCGGGGCCAGCGAGCCGCCGCCGGAGCACTCGGCGCTCGGGCTCCTCGACGCCTCGGCCGACCTCGCCTCGTTCCCGGTCCAGACCGTGAGCGGGTTCGACCTGATCGGCTCGTCGATGGCGCTCACGAAGGCGCTCCGCAGGATGACCCGGCCGACCGACGTCCTGTGGCTGCGCGAGACGCTCCAGACGGCCCACGACTACGACATCGTCCTGATCGACACGGCCGCGGCGCTCTCGCCGTTCACCATGAACGCGCTCGTGGCGTCCGACCTCGTCGTGATCCCGGTGACGCCCGAGTACCAGCCGGTCGTGGGTGCCGAGCAGACGTGGCAGACGTGCGGGCTCGTCCAGGACAAGCTGAACCCGCGCCTCTCGGTCCCCCGGTTCCTGCTCACCCAGGTCGACGGCCGCCTCAACCGGCACGCGAAGTACGCTGAGTACCTCCGGGGCAAGTACGGCGAGGCCGTGCTCGAGACGCCGATCCGCACCAGCTCGTCGCTGGCCGCGGCCAGCCGCGACGGGCGGACCGTCTTCGACGCCGGCGTCACGACGCGCGGGGCCGTCGACTACCGGAACGCGGCCAAGGAGATCGCCCGGCACCTCTACGCCGCCGCCACCGCCCCGCCCGCGGACAGCGCGGCGGAGAGCGCCCCGGCCGCCCCGCCAGAGGCTCAGGACGTGCCCGCCCCGCCCCCGCCAACGGCGCAGGCGGCGCCGACCGCGCCGGCGTCCGGCTCGCCCGCCCCGCCCGCGGAGCGGGGGGGCGACGGCGCCCTGAACGGCCACCGAGTGTCCGGCGGCCTGCCCGCCGCGCCCGCCGCGCCCGACGGCGGCGAGGCGCCCCGGGGCGGGGCGGAGCGCCCGGGCGGGGTGGCGTCGGGCTCGGACGCGACGCCGTAAGAGCACCCTTCAGGTTGGTACGGGGTACCGGGTACGAGGTACGGCCCGATCTGGCCTCGGCGCGCGCGTACCTCGTACCGAGTACCCTGTACCCACCTGCACCTTCGTTCTAGCGCATGGCGACCCGTTCGGCCGACGCCCGCTTCTCGTCCCGGTGGACGCTCCTGCTGAGCGTGCTCGGCATCGCCGTCGGGACCGGCAACATCTGGCGGTTCCCGCGCATCGCGGCCAAGACGGGCGGGGAGGAGGGCGCGGGCGCGTTCCTCGTGGCCTGGCTCGTGTTCCTCGTCGCATGGAGCCTCCCGCTCATCGTCGCCGAGTACGCGCTCGGGCAGCGCGGGCGGAAGGGCGTCGTGGGCACGGTCGCGGCGCTCGCCGGGCCGCGCCTGGCGTGGATGGGCGCGTTCGTGGCCTTCGTCGCCGCGGCCATCATGTGCTACTACAGCGTGGTGGCGGGGTGGTGCCTGTACTACACGGGCGGGGCGCTCGTCTCCGGCCTCCCGCTCACGCTCGACGGCGCGCAGGCGTCGTGGGACGCCTTCCAGGCGTCGGGCCTGCCCGTCGCGCTCCATGCCGTCATGATGGGGACGGCGGCCGTGGTGTGCCTCCGCGGCGTGTCGTCGATCGAGCGGGTCAACCGCGTGCTCGTCCCCACGCTGCTCGCCATCGTCGTCGTGGCCGTGGTCCGGGCCGTCACGCTGCCGGGCGCGGGCGCGGGCGTGGCCTACCTCTTCACGCCGGACTGGTCGGTCCTCGCGAGCCCGGCCGTCTGGCTCGAAGCGCTCACGCAGAACGCGTGGGACACCGGGGCGGGGTGGGGGCTCATCCTGACGTACGCGGCCTACATGCGCCGCGAGGACGGCATCGTGCGGAACGCCGTGCTCACGGGCGTCGGCAACAACCTCGTGTCGCTGCTCGCGGCGACGATGGTGTTCGGGATCGTGTTCGCGGTCCTGGGCGCTCAGCGGGCGCCGGCCGAGGTCCTGGACGTCATGCGGACGTCGGGGCCGGCGGGCACGGGCATCACGTTTATCTGGATGCCGCAGCTGTTCGCGGCCATGCCGTTGGGGAAGCCGCTCGCCGTCGCCTTCTTCCTCGCGCTCACGTTCGCGGCGCTCTCGTCGCTCATCTCGATGGTCGAGCTGACGTCTCGCGTCGTCGTGGACTTCGGGGTCGCCCGGCGCCGCGCGGTCCCGGCCGTCGGCGTGGCCGCGTTCGCGGTCGGCGTGCCCAGCGCGGTCTGGGGCGGCGTGTTCGCCAACCAGGACTTCGTGTGGGGCGTGGCGCTCGTGATCTCGGGCGCCTTCGTGGCCTTTGCCGTCACGCGCTATGGGGCGGGGCGGCTGATGTCCGAGGTCTCGACGCCGTCGGACTGGCCGCTCCCGCGCGTCTGGGGCGCGTGGCTGAAGTGGGCGATCCCGGTCCAGGCCGCCGTGCTCCTCGGCTGGTGGCTCTGGCAGGCGACGACGGCCGACTTTACGGCGCGCTGGTGGGACCCGACCGAGCCGTTCAGCGCGGCGACGTGCCTGCTCCAGTGGGGCCTCGCGCTGGCCGTCTTCCTGACCTTCAACCGCTGGATGGCCCGGCGCACCGGCGCCCTGGAGCCGCCCCGCCCCGCCCCGCCCGGTGCGTAACGTGCCGCACGCACCGTCGGCCGCCCCTATTGGATGACCCATCCCGCCCCGCTCCTGTTCGTGCTCGCCGCCCTCGTGGGCGGGGCGGTCCTCGCCGGCTGCGCCGCCGCGGGCGGGGCGGCGACCGCCGACGCCACCGCCCCGCTCACGACGCGCGCCGAGCAAGCCGACTACCGCGAGACCTCGACCTACGCCGACGTCGCCGCTTTCCTCGGCGAGTTGGAGGAGCGGGGCGCAGACCGCCGGGGCGGGGTGGCGGTCTCGACGTTCGGGGAGACCGTCGAGGGGCGGGCGCTCCCGCTCGCCGTCTGGGGCGCGCCCTCGGCCGCCGCCGCGCGGGCCACGGGGAAGACCCGCGTGCTCGTGGTCGCCGACATCCACGGCGGCGAGGTGGCCGGCAAGGAGGCCGCCCTCGCCGTCCTCCGCGACCTCGCCGCCGGGCGCCACGACGACTGGGCGGACTCGCTCGTGGTCGCCGTCGCCCCGCTCTACAACGCGGACGGGAACGAGCGGATCGCCCACGACAACCGCCCGCTCCAGCTCGGGCCGGTCGGCGGGATGGGCGAGCGGACGAACGCGCAGGGGCTCGACCTCAACCGCGACTTTACCAAGCTGGCCTCGCCCGAGGCGCGCGCGCTCGTCGGCTTGATCCGCGACCTCGACCCCCACGTCGTCCTCGACCTCCACACGACGAACGGGACGCTCATGGGCTACGACCTCACGTACGCCCCGCCGCTCTCGCCCGCCACCCCGCCCGCGGTCGACCGCGAGCTGTGGGAGCGGTGGCTCCCGGCCGTGACCGCCGCGCTCCGGGCGCGCTACGACCTCGCGACGTACCACTACGGCAACGTGCCCGGCGCGTTCGGGGAGGCGGCGACGGCCCCGCGCGGGTGGTACTCGTTCAGCCCGCAGCCCCGGTTCTCGACGAACTACGTCGGGCTGCGGGGCCGGTTCGGGATCCTCGCCGAGGCCTACAGCTACGCCCCGTTCGCCGAGCGCGTGGCGGCGTCGAAGCGGTTTGTCGAGGAGGTTCTGGACTACGCTTCACGCCACGCGTCCCGGATCCGCGCGCTCGCGGACGAGGCCGACCGCGACCGCGTCGTGGGCGAGGAGGTCGCCGTTCGGGCGACGTTCGCGGCGCTCCCCGAGCCCGTCGAGGTCCTGCTCGGCGAGGCCGACACCGTGTCCCACCCGGTCACGGGCGCGCCGATGCTCCGGCGCCGCGACGTGCGGCGCCCCGAGACGATGCCGGCGTTCGTTCGCTTTGCCGCGTCCGAGACGACGACGGCGCCGGCCGTCTACGTCGTGACCGGCGAGCACAAGGACGCCGTCGTCCGCCTGCTCGACGCGCACGGGATCGCGTACCGCGAGGAGTACGTGTGGGGCGTCGCCCGCGAGGCGTTCCGCGTCGACAGCGTGGCCGTGGCCGAGCGGCCGTCGCAGGGTGTCCAGATGCAGGAGGTGTGGGGGCAGTGGGAGCCCGTCCCCGCCGAGACCGGGAGCCCGCCGCGCCTGGCCCCGTCGCTCGTGGTCCCCGTCGACCAGCCGCTCGGGCGCCTCGTGGTGGCCCTCCTCGATCCCCGCTCCGACGACGGCGTCGTGGCCTGGGGCGTCGTCCCCGCCGTGGCGTGGCGGCCGGGCCAGACCGGCCCCATCCAGCGTGTGCCGGGCGGGGTGGGGGAGTGACGGGGGAGAGGAGCCGCCCCGCCCGACGCGGCCGCCCCGCCCTTCCCCCGACGTCCGTGGGCGGGGTGGTCTTCGTCCGGCGCCCCGCCTGCCCCTCCGTTTCGTCTCCCTCCCCGCCCGGGGCACTCCGCCCCGCCCGCGCGCGTTGAGCGTGCAGCGCCCCCGATTCCGCCCATGAAGACCGCCGCCCCGCCCCTCGCCCTCCTCCTGGCCCTCGCGCTCGTCGCCGGCTGCCAGCCCGACGCCTCCGCCGGCACGGCCGGCGAGGGCGGGGCGGACGCCGCGACGGTCGACGACGACCAGCCCATCGTCGAGATCGCGAGCGCCAAGGCGCTCGTCGACGACCTCGACGGCGTCGACGCCGACTGGGTCGTCCTCAACTTCTGGGCAACGTGGTGCGGCCCGTGCCGCGTCGAGTTCCCCGACTTTACACGCTACGACGAGGAGATGGACGGCCAGGGCGTCGACGTCCGGTTCGTGTCGCTCGACGATCCCCGCGAGCTGGCCGCCGTCCGCGCGTTCCTCGCCGAGCACGAGGTCGAGGACCCGTCGTACCTCTACACCGGCCAGGGCGACGTGACGAGCGAGCTCAACCCGTTCGTCGGCGCGGCCCTCCCCATCACGATGGTCCTCGACGCCGACCGGATCGTGCAGCACACGCACGTCGGCCTGCTGCGGTACCCCGAGCTCAAGGAGACCGTCGCGACGATCCGCGCCGGCGGAACGCCGTCCGACTCCTGAGCGAAGGAGACGGAGCCGCCCCGCCCGCCCCGCCCACTGTGGCCTACCGACCCTCTACCGATCTCCTTGTGACTCGATTCTCCGCCGTTCTAGCGGCTCTCGTCGGGCTCTCCCTCGCCGCCGGCGCTGCGAGCGCCCAGACGGCCGACCCCACGCCGCTCCCGCTCACGGACCGCACGCTGCGCGCCGCCGACGGGTCGAGCCTGTCGTTCGGCTCGGCTGCCGGCCCCGAGGGGCTCGTCGTCGTGTTCTGGAGCACGGCCTGCCCCTGGGACGACCGCTACGCCCCGCGCCTGTCCGATCTCGTCGCGAGCTACGGGCCGGCCGGGGTTGGCTTCGTGCTCGTGACGTCCGAGGGGCCGGCCGCCGTCCCCACGGCCGCGCCCGCGCCGCGGCGGCGCCCGGCCTCGGCCGGCCTCGCGGCGCCCTACGTCGACGACGTCGACGGCTCGCTGGCGGCCGCGTTCGGCGCGCGGAGCACGCCCCACGTCTTCTTCTACGGACCCGACCGCACGCTCGTCTACGAGGGCGCCATCGACGACAGCCCGGTCGACGCCGACCGCGTCCGCACGCCGTACCTCCGCCAGGCCCTCGACCAGAGCATCGCCGGCCTCCCCGTCGAGGTCATGCGCACGCAGGCGTTCGGGTGCACGATCAAGGGGCGCTCGTGAGTGACGTCCCCCTGATCGACAGCACCTCCGGCCTGGAAGACGTCGTCGCACGCGCCCGCGACCTCGAAGCCGTCGCGCTCGACACCGAGTTCGTCTGGGAGCGGACCTACTACGCCGGCCTCGGGCTCGTGCAGGTTGGCCTGGGCGGCGAGGACATCGCGCTCCTCGACACGACGGCCATCCCCGACCTCGCCGCGCTCGGCGCGCTCCTCGAAGACGCCGGCGTGCAGAAGGTGCTCCACGACGCGGCTCAGGACCTCCAGATCCTCGCCCGCGCGACCCGCTCGCAGCCCGTCAACGCGTTCGACACGCAGCGGGCGGCCGGGCTCGTCGGGCTCTCGGCCACGCTCTCACTCCAGGACCTCGTCGAGTGGGCGGTCGGCGTGCGGCTGGAGAAAGGCGAGACGCGGTCGGACTGGCTCCGCCGGCCGCTGACCGACAGCCAACTGGGCTACGCCGCCGCCGATGTCCGCTACCTCCTCGACGCCCGCCGGAAGATCCTGGACGAGGCCGAGGCCCGGGATCGGGCGGGGTGGGTGGCGTCCGAGATGGAGCGGTACGACGACCCCGCGCTCTACGACGAGGCCGACCCCGACGACGCCGTCGACCGCGTCAAGGGGCGGGGGCTCGGGCGGATGTCGGGCCGCCAGCGCGCCGTGCTCCGCGCCGTCGCCGCGTGGCGCGAGCGCGAGGCCCGCGCGCTCGACCGGACGCGCCGGATGGTGCTCCCCGACGAGGCGCTCGTCGCCGTCGCCGAGCGCGGGCCGCAGTCAGGCGACGACCTCCGCCGCCTCAAGCTCACCGACCGCCAGATCGGCCGCTACGGTGACGGCCTGCTCGCCGCCGTCGAGGCCGGCGTCGACGCCGAGCCCGAGCACGTCGCGCGGCGCGGCCGCCCGGGGCCGGAGGACCAGCGCCGCGCCGCCCGCCTGCTCGTCGCCCAGGGGTTCCTGGCGGGGCGGTGCGAGCGCGAGGGCGTCGACTCCGTGCTCGTCGCCACCAAGTCCCAGCTGGCCGACCTCGTCGAGGCCGGGCCGGACGCCGTGGCCGACGCCTTCCCCGGGTGGCGCTACGACTTCGTCGGCCGCGACCTGGAGGCCCTCCTCCGCGGCGATCTCGCCGTCGGCCTGGAGGGGCCGGACGGCTGGCCCGTCGCCACCCCGCCCGCGGCGGGCCGGTAGCGGGCCGCTCGCGGTGAGCCGCCCCGCCCACCGCGGGCGGGGCGGTGGCACGGCGGGCGGCTTTGGTATCCGGGCGGGCGAGAGCCGACGCCCGCCCCGCCCACAATCCGCGGCCTCGCCTGATCTGGCCGCCCCGCCCGGGGCACCCCCCGTCCGCCCGCCCATCGCTGCGCTCAAGGGCGCTCGGACTGTCCCCTTTGAACAAGGGAGACAGCTCCCCAGCCTGGGAGCAGAGCGATCGCCGGGGAGCGGGGGGTGCTGGGGCGGGGCGGTCGAGAACGTCGTCCGCGGCCGGGACGCGGGCCGGGACCCGGTCGGTGCGGGCCGGCGGGGCGGACGAGTTCGGGCCTCCCGCGCAGGATTGGGGCGGGGCGGGGGCGCCACCCCGCCCGCTTGCCACCCCGCCCGCGGGAGGCGGGGCGGCCTACGCGGCCAGGTGCTCGGTCAGCACGCGCTCGACGCCCTCGGCCAGCAGGTCCCAGTCGGCGGCCGGGTGCTTCGTGATCGTCACGAAGTCGGGGACCATCATGATCGACTCGACGCCGCGGAGCGCGAACAGCTCGGCGGCCAGCGGGTGCGCGGCGGCCTCGCGGAGCGAGTGGAACGCGAGCAGGCCGGCGTCGATGACGGGGGCGCCCTCGACCTCGAACTTGAGGCTGTTCGGGTTCGGGGTCGGGCGGGTCTGGATCGTCACGGGTGCAGAGAGGGGAGGGTCAGAGAGCGGGGCGGAGGGACCCGAGCGGCCGTCGCCCGGTTCCGGCAACCTGGGCGGCGCCTCCGGTGTAGGCCCTGCCCCCTCCGTGCGCACCTCCCCTCTCCGTATGGCCGCCTCGCGCCTCCCCGACGACCCCGCCCCCGTCGAGCCGACGTCCCACCCCGCCCCGCCCGCCGTCGAGCCGCCTCGGGTGGCCCCGCCCGGAGTGGCCCCGCCCGCTGTCGCTCCGCCCGGGATGGCCCCGCCCCGCGTGCCGCCGCCGTCGCTCGGGGGCGCCCCCCGGGGTGTGCCCCCCGGGGGCGGGGCGGACGTGGTGCCGGAGTCCCGGCAGCTCCCGCCGCACCAGGGCAAGCTGGCCCGGATCGGCGACCACGTCTCGTCGCTCTCGACCGACCTCAAGGAGTGGGTCGAGCTCCGCATCGACCTGGCCAAGGCCGAGGTCCGCGAGGCGATCGACAAGCTCAAGGCGAGCCTCAAGCGGAAGGGGATCGCGATCGGGTACCTGGCTGCCGCCGGCGTCCTGGCCCTCTACGGGCTGGGCTTCCTGCTCGGCGCCCTCGCGTGGGGGCTCGCCGCCCTCTTCGAGTCCGTGTGGCTGGGCATGCTCGTGACGGCGCTGCTCCTGTTCGTCGTCGTCGGCGTGCTGGCGTGGATCGGGAAGCGGAAGCTGGACGAGGACCAGGCCATCGAGGCCCGCGCCCGCGTCTCCAAGATCACCGAGAGCGACCAGATCAACCCCGGCGCGCCGACCGTGCGGTCGGTCCAGGAGGCCGAGGCCGACAAGGCCCGCGCCGCCGCCGTCTAGCGGACCGTCCCGCGCCGCCCCGCCCGCCCCTCTCCCCCCGACCCATGCCCGAGATCCCCGACTCCACGCCGCCCGCCGGCGCCCTCCCCAGCCCGCCCGTCCGCGTCCCCGAGCGGATCGACCCCGACCACGACACGCGGCCGCTCCCGGCGGCCGAGATCCGCGCCCGCCTCGACGCCCGGAAGCGGGACATCGAGTACCACCTGGAGGCGCTCAAGCACGAGGTGACGACCGTCTCGGACGTCACCGTCGACGGGCAGCCGCTCCCGCAGGCCGTCCGCGACCACGCCGAGACGCTCGCGCTCGCCGCGGGCGGGGTGGCGGTCCTCGTCGGGTTCCTCCGCGGGCTCCGCAAGCGGTCCAAGCGGAAGGCCCGCTTCGACGCCGGCGCCGCGTTCGAGCGCGCCCGCCTCGACGCCGTCCTCGACGCGGCCGCGCGGCTCGTCGCCGGTCGCGGCAAGGACACCGACCGGGCGCTCCAGACCGTGCTCCGGTCGGTCCCCGCCGTGTACCCCGCCCCGAAGGCGGCCCGCTCCCGGCGCGCGGCCAGCGCGGAGAGCGGCGTGGGCACGGTCATCGTCCAGGCGGCGGCCGGCTTCGTGGCCAAGACGGCGCTCGACCTGCTCACGCAGCGGCTGACGGGCCACGAGGAGACGTTCTCGGCCGTCGCCGACGCGGCCGACGACGCCTAGCGCTCGGGCCGCCCCGCCCGCCGACCGCCCCGCCCGTCTCGCGCGGGCGGGGCGGGGATGGCAGCGCTCCGCCCCTCTATCTTCCTATCCCCACCTCTCCCTCCTGATGCGACTCGCGTTTTTCGGCCCGCCCGGCGCCGGCAAGGGCACGCAGGCCAAGCGCCTCGCCGCCCATCACGACTTTACCCACGTCTCGACTGGCGACCTCTTCCGCGAGGCGATCCACGACCAAACGGCGCTCGGCGAGCAGGTCGACGGTCTTCTTAAGGCGGGGCAGCTGGTGCCCGACGACGTGACGAACGCGGTCGTCGCCGAGAAGCTGGAGGCCCTGGGCTACGAGCGGTTCGTGCTCGATGGGTTCCCGCGGACCGTCGAGCAGGCCCGGTGGCTGCTCGCCCACCTCGCCGAGCACGACGCCCCGCTTGACGCGGTCATCAGCCTGCGCGTGCCGCACGAGGACCTCGTCGGCCGCCTCTCGCGGCGACGGACGGACCCCGAGACCGGGTCCATCTACCACCTCGACTTCAACCCGCCCCCGGCCGACGTGCCGGCCGAGCGGCTCGTCCACCGGCCCGACGACCAGCCCGACGCCGTCCGCCACCGGCTCGGCGTGTACGACGACGAGACGGCCCCGGTCGAGGCCGTGCTCCGCGCGCACGTCCGCTTTTTCGAGGTCGATGGGACGGGTCCGCTGGACGAGGTTCAGGAGCGGGTCGGCGAGGCCATCGCCGAGGACCGCGGGCTGAGCGGCATCTGAATGAGTGAAGAGTGACGGGCGATGAGTGACGGGAGTCCCGGGCTCGGACCGCCCCGCCCACCTCCCACGCCTCGCTCGTTTACGACGCCGTCGAATGCGTTCCTGCTCATCACCCATTACCCGTCACCCGTGACCCAGACGATGGCGTTCGCCGACATCGCGGAGACGGTCGACGACGCGCTCGGCGCGCTCGACCTCCCCGCCCAGCCGGCCGGCCTGTACGACCCGGTCCGCTACGTGCTGGGCGGCGGCGGCAAGCGGGTCCGCCCCGCCCTCGTCGTCCTCGCCGCCGAGGCGTGGGGCGGGGCGGAGGCGCGCGCGCGGGCGCTGCCGGCGGCGCTCGCCGTCGAGACGTTCCACAACTTCACGCTCGTCCACGACGACATCATGGACCACGCGGCGACCCGGCGTGGGCGGCCGACGGTCCACGAGCGGTGGGACGTGCCGACGGCGGTCCTCGCGGGCGACCTGATGATGGGGCTCTCGTACCAGCTCCTCGGCCAGACCGAGGGCGCCGATGTGGCCCGCCTGCTGGCGTCGTTCTCGCGCATGGTCGCCGCGCTCTGCGAGGGCCAGACGCTCGACCTCGCCTTCGAGACGCGCGCCGACGTGACGGTCGACGACTACCTCGACATGATCGACCGCAAAACGGGCGCGCTCCTGGAGCTCTCGCTCGAACTCGGCGGCCTCGTGGGCGGGGCGGACGCGCACGCCGTGGCCGAGCTCCGCCGGGCGGGGCGGCTCCTCGGGCGCGCGTTCCAGATCCAGGACGACCTCCTCGACCTCACGGCCGAGGGCGACGGCTGGGGCAAGACGATCGGGGGCGACCTCGTCGAAGGCAAAAAGGCCTACCTCGCGCTCCGCGCCGTCGAGCGCGCCGAGGGCGACGAGCGGGCGTGGCTCGCGCGCGCGCTCGACGGCGGCCTCCCCGCCGCGTCCGTCCCCGAGGCCCGCGACCGGATGTCCCGACTGGGCGTGCTCGACGACGCCGCCCGCGCCGTGGCCGACTACTCGGCGCGGGGCGGGGCGGCGCTCGACGTGCTCCCCGACGGCCCGGCGGCCGACGCGCTCCGGGCGCTCGCCGTCGGCCTGGCGACGCGGGCTGCCTAGCCGCCCCGCCCCACGCTTCGGCGGCGAGGGCGGGGCGGTCCTGAACCCCGCACCGCCCTCCGGGGTACCGCTGCGCGCCCCGTATCTTCGCCGCCCCGCCCGCGCCACCCCCGTCCCCATGCTCACTCGCGAGGTCACCGTCAGGAACCGGGCCGGCGTCCACACGCGGCCGGCGTCGATGATCGTCCGCGAGGCGTCGCGGTTCTCGTCCGAGTTCTTTATCAAGAAGGACGGCTACGAGATCAACGGGAAGAGCATCATCGGCGTGATGACGCTGGCCGCTGAGCAGGGGGCCACGCTGGAGCTCCTGTTCGACGGCCCCGACGAGGACGCCGCGGCCGACGCCCTAGCGGACCTGTTCGAGCGCGGCTTCGGCGAGGCCCTGTGACCGGCGCCGCCCCGCCCGACGGGCTGCCGACCGGCGGGCCGCCGCTCAGCGAGACGACGCCCGCCCCGCCCCGCCCGAGCGGGGCGGCGGACGCCGCTGGAGGCCCGATCTCGCCGAACGGGGCGGGGCGGGACGAGCTCCGCGTCGAGGGCATCGGCGTGGCGCCGGGCGTGACCGTCGGCGAGGCGTACCTCTACGCCGGCGGCGGCTACCAGGCCGAGCCCGAGCACCTCGACGCCGACGCCGTGGAGGCGGAGCTGGGCCGCTTCGAGCGGGCCGTCGCGCGGAGCGAGCGGGAGCTGAAAAAGGTCGGCCTCGTGGCCCGCCAGAAGCTGGGCGCGGGCTCGGCCGGCATCTTCGACGCCCAGGCCCTGATCCTCCGCGACCCCCAGTTTTACGACGCCGTCGCCGAGCGCATCCGCGACGGGCGGCAGGGGGCGGGGTGGGCCGTGCAGTCGGTGATGGAGGCGCTCCGGCGGCGGCTCGAGTCCAGCCCCAGCGCCGCGCTCCGCGAGCGGGCCGCCGACTTCCTGGACGTGCAGGACCGCGTGCTCCGCAACCTCCAGCAGGGCCGGGCCGTGTCCCGGATCGACCGCGACCGGGTCGTGGTCGCCGAGCGGCTCTCGGCCGCCGACGTGCTCTTGTTTAGCCGCCACGGCGTGCTCGCCGTCGTGATGGACTTTGGCGGGCCGACATCGCACGTGGCGATCATGGCCCGGGCGCTGGGCGTCCCCGCCGTCGTCAGCCTGCACGGGCTGGCCGGCCGCGTCGAGGCCGGCGACACGGTCGTCGTCGACGGGTTCTCGGGGACCGTGACGGTGCGGCCCACGGGCGAGACGCGGGCGGCGGCCGAGGCCAAGGCCGAGCGGTTCGCGCGGCTCTCCGAGGACCGCGCCGAGGTCGCGGCCGCGCCGTCAGAGACGCGCGACGGCCACGCGGTCGCGCTCCAGGCGAACGTCGAGTTCCGGGAGGAATTCCCGCTCCTCCACGAGTACGGCGCCGAGGGCATCGGCCTGTTCCGCACGGAGATGCTGTTCCTCACGCAGGGCCGTGCGCTCGACGAGGCCCAGCAGCACCGGGTCTACCGCGACGCCGTCGTGGCCGCGGCGCCGCACGCCGTCACGTTCCGGCTGCTGGACCTGGGCGGCGACAAGGTGCTCCCCATGTCGCGGCGCGAGGCGAACCCGGCGCTCGGGTGGCGCGGCCTCCGCATCCTGCTCGACAAGCCGGACCTCCTGCGCCCGCAGCTCCGCGCGCTCCTCCGCGCCGCCGTCGAGGCGCCCGACGCCGCCCCGCCCCGCGTCCTGCTCCCGATGGTGTCGGGGCTGGAGGAGGTCCGCCAGTTTCGGCGGGTGTACCAGGAGACGTGCGACGCGCTCGCGGCCGAGGGCGTGGCCCACCGGCCCGACCTCCCGCTCGGGATCATGGTCGAGGTCCCATCGGTGGCGCTGCTCGCCGCGACGTTCGCGCGCCACGTCGACTTTTTCTCGGTCGGCACCAACGACCTCACGCAGTTCGCGCTGGCCGTCGACCGCGGGAACGACCTCGTGGCCGGGCTCTACCACGAGCTCCACCCCGCCGTGCTGGGCCTCGTGCGCCAGACGGTCGAGGCGGCGGGCGGGGCGGGCATCCCGGTGTCCGTGTGCGGCGAGGTCGCGGCGGACCCGCGCGTGACGCCGCTCCTCGTGGGGCTCGGCGTCACGTCGCTGAGCGCGTCGCCGGCCTACCTCTCGCTCGTCAAGCGCGTGCTCCGCGCGTTCACGCTCGACGAGGCGCAGGACCTCGCGCGCCGGGCGCTCCGCCAGCCCGACGCGGCCTCGGTCGGCCGCCTGCTCGACTACTTCCTCGCCTGCCACAACCAAGACCTCGCCGCGCTGCTCGGCCTCGACGACGCCCGCCCCGCCCGCGGCTCGCTCGCGGACCGCGTGGCGGACCGGCTGGGTAAAGGGGGCGAGGCGTAGGGGCAGCTGCCGCCCCGCCCCGCCCGACCTCCTTTCTTCTCTTCCACTCTCTCTCCTCTCTCATGCCCCAGATCGCAGCCACCGCCCCCGACCCCGACGACATGCGCGCCGCCGTCCGCGCGCACCCCGACCACCTCCAGGAGGGGTGGGAGCGGGGCGGGGCGGTCGAGTCGTTCGACCTCGACGCGTCGTCGCTGAACGGCGTCGTCGTGTGCGGGATGGGCGGGTCGGCCATCGGCGGCGACCTCGTTCGCACGCTCGTCGAGCCGTCGTCGCCGCTCCCGTTCGTCGTCAACCGCGGGTACACGCTGCCCGGGTGGGTGAGCGAGAAGACGCTCGTCGTCGCGTCGAGCTACTCGGGCGGGACCGAGGAGACGCTGAGCGCCTTCGGCGAGGCGACGGAGCGGGGCGCCCAGATCGTCGCCGTCACGTCGGGCGGCACGCTGTCGGAGCGGGCCGACGCAGACCGGACCGTCACGATCCCGGGCGGCCTCCAGCCGCGCGCGGCCCTGGGCTACTCGCTGGGCGTCCTGCTCCGCCTCGCACGATCGATGAAGCTGACGGACCTCCCGGACGGCGTCGTGGACGACGCGCTCGCGGCCGCGCGCGACCGGGCGGGGCGGTACGACCAGGATGAGGACGGCAACGCGCCGCGTGACCTCTCGGCCGCGTTCGTCGGCGCGCTCCCGGTCGTCTACCGCGGCGTCGGGCTGCTGGAGGCGGTCGGCATGCGGTGGCAGACGCAGATCAACGAGAACGCAAAGCACCCGGCGGTCGGGAACGTCTTCCCCGAGCTCGACCACAACGAGATCATGGGGTTCGAGTCGGGTCCCGAGGATGTCCTCTCGACCATGCAGGTCGTCGTGCTCCGCGACCGCGACGACCACGCCCAGATCCAGAAGCGGTTCGACGCCACGCGTCGGCTCGTCGAGGGCTCCGTCGGCGGGTGGCACGAGGTCGAGACCGACGGCGACTCGCGGCTCAGCCGGATGCTCTCGCTCGTCCAGTACGGCGACTGGGCCAGCCTCTGGCTCGCGCTCCGCAAGAACGTCGACCCGACGCCGGTCGAGACGATCCAGCAGCTCAAGAAGACGCTGGCGTAGAGTCGGGTACGGGGTACTCGGTACAGGGTACGTGAGGGCGGGGCGGAAAACTCCATGGCGTCTCACCACCCCGCCCTCGCGCCGGCGGGCGGGGCGGCCGTCATCTTCCCGTACCCCGTACCCCGTACCCCGTACCCCGTACCCCGCCGGCCCCCGCCCCGCCCGTACCTTTCTCCACTCCACACCCCCCACCATGCTCAAGGAACAGCTTGCCCGCGACCTCAAAGACGCCATGCGCGCCAAGGAGATCGTGCGGATGAGCGCGATCCGCTCGATCCAGGCCGCCATCATCGAGCGCGAAAAGGCCGGCACGGGTCCGGCCTCGGCCGACGACCTCGTCCAGATCGTGGCGAAGCAGGCCAAGCAGCGGCGCGACTCGTACGCGCAGTTCACCGACGCCGGCCGCGACGACCTCGCCGAGCGCGAGGCCGAAGAGCTTGGCTACATCGAGCAGTACCTCCCCGCCCAGGCGACCGACGAGGACATCTACGCGGCCGTCCAGGCCATCGTGCAGCGGACCGGGGCGACGACGATGAAGGACATGGGCCGCGTGATGGGCGAGGCCATGAGCGACCTCCGCGGGCGGGCCGAGGGCTCGCGCGTGCAGGCCGTCGTCCGCGAGCTGCTCGGCGCCTAGCGCGTGGGCCGCCTCGACCTGATCCTCGGGCTCGTCCTCGCCGTCGGCGTGTGGCGCGGGCTGCGGACGGGCGCGCTCGCGCAGGTCGTCGGGACGGTCGGCTGGGTGTTCGCGTTCATCGCGGCGACCGCGCTCATGGAGCCGGTCGGCGCCGGCGTCGCGGCAGGGCTGGGTGTGAGCGAGCGGCTGGCGCCGGTGCTCGGGTTCGTGGCCGTCGTCGCCGCCGTCGTCGTCGCGCTGACCGTGGCGGCGCACGTGCTCCGCAAGGCGGCCGAGGCCGTCCGCCTGGGCGGCGTCGACCGGCTCGCGGGCGGGGCGGTCGGCGGGCTCCGCGCCGCGTTCGGACTCAGCGTCCTGCTGCTGGCGACGGGCTACGCGCCGATCCCCGGCGGCGGCCCGGTCATCGTGAGCGCCGAGACGCGGGAGGCGTCCGTGCTTTACGGGCCGGTCGAGGCGTTGGCGCCCGAGGTCTGGGGCGCCGTCCGCGCCGTGACGCCGGGGCTCCAGGCCGCGCTGGTCGACAAGTTCAACACGTGGCACGAGGGGGAGCCCGAGGCGGTGACGGGCGAGGAACGGCTGGAGTAGGGGGGGGAGTGGGAACTGGGAAATAGGAACTGGGAACGGGCAGAGGGCGGGGTGGGGGAGGGCGTTCGGACGGGCCGCCCCGCCCGCGGCAGACTGTCCGGGCGGGGTGGGGCAGGAGGGCGACCCGAGCGGCGGCCGTTCCCCTCCTGGACACCGCGCAGCGTCGGCGCAGCCAAGAGGGGCTAGGACCCAAAGGGCGGGGTGGTTGTCGGGCGGGCGAGGCGGTTCCGACCAGCACCGCCCCGCCCGGTGTCCGCCCCGCCCATTCGCCGCACCTGACGGCGTTGCATGCAACGCCGCTACGACCGCCGCCCCGCCCGCAAGGGCGACCACCGGTCGCCCCTACGGCGGCCGCCCCGCCCTCGCGCGCGGCGGGCGGGGTGGGGATCTTCCGCTCGCCGCTGACACGGGGCGGGCACCTCGCGGGCGTAGATTCACGCCTGTTATTGCAACCCAAAAAATGGTCCCGACACGGCTCCAGCTCCGCAACTTCCTCTCCTACGGCGAGAGCGCCCCGGCGCTCGACTTCGAGGGGCTCCACGTGGCCTGCCTCTCGGGCGGGAACGGGCAGGGCAAGAGCGCGCTGCTCGACGCCATGACGTGGGCGCTCTGGGGCGAGGCCCGCAAGTCGGCCGACCTGCGCAAGCCGGACGAGGAGCTGCTCCGCGTCGGCGCGCGCTCGATGGAGGTCGACTTCGCGTTCCGCGCGGGCGGGGCGGAGTACCGCGTCGTCCGCAGCTACGCGCAGTCGAAGAGCGGGAAGACGTCGAAGCCCGGGCTCGAACTGCAAGTCCGCGACGGCGACGGCTGGCAGGCCCTCACCGGCGGGTCGGTCAAGGAGACGCAGGCGCAGATCGACGAGCGCGTGGGGATCGACTACGAGACGTTCATCAACTCGACGTTCCTGCTCCAGGGGCGGTCCGACGAGTTCACCAAGAAGAAGCCGAGCGAGCGGAAGGAGATCCTCGCCAAAATCCTCGCGCTCGACCGCTACGACCGCATGGCGCAGCGGGCGGGGCGGCGGTGGAGCTCGCTCCGCGAGCGGTGCGCGGCGCTCGAAACCGAGGCCGAGCGGCTCGTCGCGGCCCTCGAACACGAGGCCGAGTGGACGGCGGACCGCGACGCGCTCGACGCGCACATCGGAGAGGTCGAGGCCGAGCACGCCGCCGCCGCCGCCGCCGAGGCGAAGGCGGCCGAGCGCCTGGCCGGCCTCGACGCCGCCGCCCGCGAGGCCGACGCCCTCCGCGCCGCGCTCGCGGACCTCGACGGCCGGACGGCCAAGGTGGACGCGGAGCGGGCCGACCTCGACCGCAAAACGGCCGAGGCCGACGCCCTGATCGCCCAGGCCGAGACGATCGAGGCGGACCACGCCCGCTACGAAGCGCTCCGCACCCAGCGGACGGCGCTCGACGAGAAGGCCGGGCTCTACCGCGGCGTCGAGGCGCAGCTCCACGCGCTCCGGCTCGACCTCCAAAAGCAGACGGCGGCCCTCGAAGCCGACATCACGCGCGCCGAGGCCGGGCTTCAGACGCTCACGCACGGGGTCCGCGAAGACGAGCGGAAGCTGGCGGGGCGGCCGCGCGCCGAGGCCGCGCTCGCTACGGCGCGGGCGGCGGTCGAGGAGGCGAAGGCGCTGGAGGCGGTCCGCCAGACGCGCGACGCGGCGCGGCGGCGGATCGACGCCATCGACAAGCAGCTCGCGGCCGACCGCGGCGCGCTCGTGGGCCAGCACGCGGCGATCGTGAACGAGGGGAAGCGGCTCAAGGCCGACCTCAACGGGGCCGCCCCGCCCGATCTCGCGGCGCTCGACGCGTCGGTCGCCGAGGGCGGGGCGGCGCGCACCAAGCTGGAGGCGACGCGCGAGCGGGGCGTCGAGCTCTCGGCGACGGTCCAGACGCTGGAGGCGCGGTTGGAGACGCTGGCCGCGGACCGGGCGACGCTCGCGGCCCGGCGCGAGCGGATCGCGACGTCCCAAGACGAGGCGTGCCCGACGTGCGGGACCCCGCTCACGGACGCCCACCGCGCCGACGTGGCGGCCGACTACGACCGCGAGATCGCCGCGCTCGACGCGCAGGCGGCCGAGGCGCGGGCGGGGCGGACGGCGGCGGCCGAGGCCCGCGACGCGCTCCGCGCCGACTTTGGCCAGTTCAAGGCGGCCGTCGAGGCGGGCGAGACGGCGGCGCGCGCGCGCGCCGCGGCGGCGGACCAAGCCGAGCGCCGGGCCGCGGGCGAGGCCCGGCTCGTCGAGCTCCGCGCCGAGGCGGTCCGCCTGGGCGGCGTGATCGAGGGCGGGGCGTTCGGGGCCGAGCTCCGCGCCGAGCGCGCGACGCACGCCGACGTGCTCGACGCGAGCCCGTTCGACGAGGCCCGCTACGACGCCGTCCGCCGCGACGCCGCGCTCGCGGACCACTGGGCGGCCGAGCTCCGCGACCTCGACCAGACGGCGGCCCACCTCCGCCAGACGCAGGCGGACCTCGCGGCCAAAGAAAAGGAGCTGGCCGTGCTCCGCGAGCGGCTGGACGCCGGCGCCCACACGCGGCCCACGCGTCAGAAGGTGGAGGCGCTGGAGGCGCAGGCCGCCGCGCTGGGCTACGACGCCGCCCTGCACGAGTCGGTCGGCCGCGACCTGGACCGCTTGGCCGAGGCGCCGCGCCGGCTCTCGGCGCTCCTCGAAGCCCGCCGCCGCCGCGCCGAGTGGGCCGAGCGCTCGGCCGCGCTCGCCGACGAGCGCCGCTCGATCGGCGCCGAGGCCGACGCCAAGCGGTCCGCCCTGGAGGCGCTCGCTGCGCGCCTCGCCGACCGCGCCGCGGCCGAGGCCGAGCGGGGCGGGGCGGCCGCCCGCCGCGAGCACGCCGCCCGCCGCCTGGCCGACGCCCGCACGCGGCGCGGTGCGCTGAGCGAGCGGCTCGACCGGGCCGCCCGCGACCGCGAGCGCCTGACGGCGACACGGAAGGAGCTCCGCGAGGCGAAGAAAGAGCGGGCGCTCTACGGCCACCTCAAGCGCGCCTTCGGCAAGCACGGCATCCCGTCGCTCATCATCGAGGAGACGCTGCCGGAGATCGAGGCGCGGGCCAACGACCTGCTCGAGCGCCTCAGCGGCGGGCGCACACGCGTGGCCCTCGAAACGCTCAAGGACAAAAAGACCGGCGGGGGCACCAAGGAGACCCTCGACATCAAGATCACCGACAGCCAGTCCGTCGCCCGGTCGTACGAGACGTTCTCGGGCGGCGAAGCCTTCCGGGTCAACTTCGCGCTCCGCATCGCGCTCAGCCAGATGCTCGCTGAGCGGGCCGGCACGCAGATCCGCACGCTCGTCATCGACGAGGGGTTCGGGACGCAGGACGCCGAGGGCCTGCAGAGCCTGATCGGCGCCATCCGCGAGATCCAGGACGACTTCGACACGATCCTCGTCATCACGCACCTGGACGAGATCAAGGCGGCGTTCCCGGTCCGCATCGAGGTGCGCAAGGAGCCGGTGACGGGCTCGACGTTCGACGTGGTGGGCGTGTAGTGCCGCCCCGCCCGCGCCGCGCCGCCCTGCCCCGGCGGCTCCGTCGGGCGGGGTGGTGGGGGCGGGGGCCTGGGCTGCCCCGCCCGGAGCGCCCCTCATCCCGGCTGCGCTGGCACTGCGAGGGAGCCTCGTAGCACGGGCCTCCGGGGTTCGTCAGCAGTGGCCGCGCGTCAGCTGCGCTCTCCACAGGCTCTGCGGCCCGGCGGCGGGGCGGGAGAGAGTCGGCCGCCCCGCCCTCGGCCACGACCGCCCCGTCCGGTGGCGGACGGCCGTTCTCGCGGGGCGGGGCGGGAGCAGCATCCCGCCGCTAGTGCTTCTCCACAGCTTGTCTGACGGGTTGGTGCTCGGCTCGACAACCACCCCTGTCCCCTCCTGACCAGGAGGGGGACTCCTCCCGGACCGCCCCGCCCGAGCCGAGCCCGTCAGACTCCTTGCGACGCGTCGCTAGCCGCCGGCCGGCTCGTAGCGCGGGGCGCGGACGTCGACGTAGACCCTGCGGCGGAGGTCGTCGACCCACTCCTGCTGTGCACGCAGCCGCTTGTCCTGGAGCGCGTACTGGCTCAGCAGCGCGTAGTCGTCGGCGACCGAGAGCGTGTGGGCCGGCGTCCGCTTTTGGAGCAGGACGACGTGGTAGGCGTCGGTCTGGTCGAGGAGCTTGACCGGCGCGGGCTCGCTGATCTCGCCGACGTCGAGCGAGTCGATCGTCGCCTTCCACTGCGCCCCGAGCCCGTCCACGTTGAGGTCGCGCTGGCCCGACTCCGGGTCCGACACGAACCCGCCGCGCTGGGCGCTGTACGGGTCCTCGGAGTTCCGCCGCGCGACGCCCTCGAAGGGGACGCCGGCGAGGACCGAGTCGCGGAGCACGAGGAGCGTCTCGCGCGCTTGCTCGGCCTCGCGCGCGCCCGACGGGATGTCGAGCAGGATGTGGTTGAACGAGACGCGGTCACCCTCGAGCTCGTTGAGCCGGATAAGGTGGTACCCGAACGGCGTCTCGATGACCTGCGAGTACTCGCCGGGCTCGAGCGCCGCCGTCGCCGCGCGGAACCGGGCCTCGACTTCGCTCAGGCGGAGGTCGGTGTAGAGCCCGCCGTTTTTGGTCCCGTCGCGGCCCGTGTTGCCGGGGTCCGTCGAGTAGCGGTTGGCGAGCTCCTCGATCGTCGCCTGGCCGGACACGACCGAGTCGCGGAGGGACTGGAGGAGCGCCCGCCGCTCGGCCTTGGCCGTCTCGTCGGGGGCCGGGACCTGGACGATGTGGGCCACTCGGACCAGCTCGGGGACCTCGGGCCGGTCGGCCTGCGGGATCTGGGAGAACCACGACTGGACCTCGCCCGGCGTGACGGTCACGCCCTGCATCCGCCGCTGCTGGAGCGTCTGGAGCAGGATCTCGTCGCGGACGTCGTCGCGGAGCGACGTCTCGATCTCGCCCAGCGTCCGGCCGTAGGCGGCCTCGAGCTGGGCCTCCCCGCCCGCCTGCTGCGCGAGCCGGGCCACCTGCTCCTGGGCCGCCCGCGTCACGCGCGCCTCGGTGACCGAGATCGTCGTGTCCTGGCGGGCCTGGGAGATCACGACGCGCTGGCCGACGAGCCGGTCGAGCGCTCGGCTCCACAGGTCGTCCGTGACCGGCTCGCCCTGCGCGAGCTGCGGGGCGAGCGCGTCGACCTCGGAGTACAGGACGACCTGGTCGCCGACGACGGCGGCGATCCCGTCGAGCCGCGTGCCGGGCGGCACGGGCTGCGCGGCGGCGGCGAGCGCCGGGAGGGCAACGAGGGCGGCGAGGACGAGAGAGCGCATGGTGGAGCGGAGCACGGGGGCGGGGTGGTCAGCGGGCTCGGAACGGGGGCGCCCTCCTCCCGCGCGTTCGGGGCTGTTCGGGCGGCGTGGAGGAGGCGTGCTCGTCCGGGGTCCGGTCGCCGCCGCGGTATGGCGGCGGGGGCGGGGCGGTGTCGGGGAGCGGGCGGAGACACGGTCTGCCCCGCCCTTTATTGCCGGTCCGCGCCGGATGGCCCCGCCCCGCCCGCGGGCGGGGCGGTGACGCGGTCGGGGTAGGTGCGGGCGTCGTAGCGCGCCCGGAGCCGGGCTTCCCAGGCATCCTCGACCTCGTCCTGGTAGCGGCCCACGAGGTCGGCGCGGGCCTCGTCGAACGTCTTGGGGCGGGGCGGCTCGATCCCGTCGAGCACGTAGACCGCCCGCGTCCGCGCCTCGCCGACCACGCCGGTCCGCCCGCCGACGGCGAGGCCGAGCGCGGCGTCGAGCGTGGAGCCTGTCGAGTCGGCCACGAACACGGTGTCGACGCGGACGCCGCCCACCTGGGCCGCGGCCTCGGCCGGCGCCGTGCCCGCGTCGACGAGCGCGCCGGCCGCGCGGAGGAGCGAGTCCTGCGGCGCGCGGAGCGCGAGGACCCGGCGGCGCTCGGGGAACCGGAACTGGCCGGATCGGGCGTCGAACACTGCTCGGAGCCCGGCCTCGTCGTCGCGGGCCGGCGTCCACACGCTGTCTTCGGCGACACGGAAAAGGAGGACGCCGTCGGCGTAGCTGCGGAGGACGCGGGCGAACTCGGGGTCGCGCCGCTCGAGCTCGGCCACGGCCTGGTCGACGGCCCGGTCGTCGAGCCACAGCCGGGCTACGTCGAGCATCTCGCGCTCCGGCGCCTCCCCGAACCGGACCGACCTGTAGACGGGCGCGAGCCGGCCCACGCGGTACGTCGAGTCGGCGAGCGTGGCGAACACGCGCTCGGCCTGGGCCGGCGGGAAGCCACCCTCGCGGATGGCCTCGACGAGCGAGTCGGCCGGGAGCGCCGCGATGGCCTCGCGGAGCACGGTCTCGTCGTACGTGCCGCCGTTCTCGCGGAAAAACTCGCGGCCCAACTCGCGGCGCTTGATGGCCGTCCGCGGGAGCCGCTCGGCGAGCCCGCGGAGCTCGTCGTAGGCCTCGTCGTAAGTCGGCCGCTCGGGGAGCTCGGTAAGCTGGATCAGGTGCCACCCGAACTGGGTCTCGACCGGCTCCGACACGTCGCCGACGGCCTGGAGCCCGAACGCGGCCTGCTCGAACGGGGCCACCATCCGCCCGCGCCCGAACGTGCCCAGGTCGCCGCCCCGCCCGCCCGAGCCGGTGTCGTCGGAGTACTCGCGGGCGAGCGCGGCAAAGTCCTCTCCGGCCAGGACGCGCTCGCGGAGCGAGGCGACGAGGGCGCGGGCGGAGTCGGGCGAGACGAGGCTATCGGGCGAGATCAGGATGTGCCGGGCGGCGATGTCGGGCCGGCGCGCCTGGCGGTCGGTCACGCGCACGAGGTGGACCCCGAACGGCGTCCGCACCGGCCCGCCGATCTGGCCCACCGGCGTGTCGTAGGCGACGTCCTCGAACGGGAGGATCGTGCGGCCACCGGTGAGGTAGCCGAGCGCGCCCCGGTTTTGCCGCACCGACGGGTCGACGGAGTAGCGGGTGGCGGCGGCGGCGAACGGGATCAGCCCGGCCTCGATGGAGTCGCGGAGCGCCGCGGCCCGCGCGAACGCGGCGGCCGAGTCGGCGGCCGAGGCCGTCCGGTCGAGGGGGAGCAGGATGTGGCTTACCTCGACCTCCTCGGCCTGCTTGTCGTACAGGTCGCGGACGACGGCGTCGAGCACGCGGCGGTCGGTGAAGTACGGGCCAGCCAGCTGGTCGCGGTAGTCGGCCACCTCGGCGACGTAGGCCGAGTCGCGGTCGTAGCCGGCCTCCCGCGCCGCGAGCACCTTGAGCCGGAAGTCGACGTAGCGGTCGAGAAAGTCGCGGCGGCGCTCGGTGGGCGTCTGTCCCGAGTCGCCGACGGCCTCGCCGGCGTCGGCGTAGAGCGTGTCGAGCTCGGCGAGCGAGAGCGTGTCGGCGGTCCACGTCGCCACGACGGGCGTGCCGTCGGCGGCGAGGGCGGGGCGGTCGCCGCCGGGGCGGTCGGCGTCCGGGGCGGGGCGGCTCCCGGAGCACCCGGCGGCGACGGCGACCAGGGCGAGGGCGGCGATCCCGGTCAGGGACGACGGGGTCAGAGCGGGGCGGCTGGCGGTCATACCCGGGGGCGGGGTGGGGGAACGGCGCGGGACCTCATGGGGGCCAACCGAAGCTAGTGGCAGGGTAGAATAGATTGGCGATCCTGCGCGAATCTGCACCTTAGCAGCCACCTTCCGGGGTGGCTGAGGATTGAGACGTGGCGATCCGGGCGAGCGCCACGCGGGCATGGTGGGACGATGCTCTAGAGTACGTCCGGCGGAGAGCGAGGGACAACACGGGAGCGGGGGCGTGTCAGGCGAAGGCGGCGTCCTCGGGCTCGGGCTCGGCGATGGGGTCGGGGCCGGCGAGGCGGCAGAGGGTGACGAGGACAGCGGTGGCCGTCGCGCCACCGGCGGCGGCGGCGAGGAGGGCGGCGAGGACGAGCATGGGCGGGGCCAATTGAGGTTGTTGTGACGGTCGGGGCGACGGACGAGGCTGGGTAGCACATGGCCCGGAGGAGGTCCAAGCGCCAGCAGGCCCTTCGGTCGAGGGCGCGGCGGCGGGTGGTCAACTAGTACTCCCCTT
>NZ_JAVRHT010000031.1:0-41472 GCF_031846415.1 Rubrivirga litoralis
AGGAGCTTGTTGGCGTAGGCGTTCCGGCTGGAGAGCGCCTTGTGGAGCCCCTCCGGCGTCGTCGTGTCGTAGCGGTCGAGCGCGTCGAAGAGGTATGGGTCGGCGTCCTCTTCCCCGCCGCCGCTGGCGGGCACCACGCGGTCGAGGTAGGGCTCCAGGACGGCGAGGGCCTGGGGGACGAGGAGCACATCGTTTGTCTTCTGCGTCTTCCCCATCCGATACCGGACGCGGTAGGTCACGACGGGCTCGCCGTCGTCGTCCACGCCCGCCTCGGTGCGGACCACGTCGGAGCGCCGAAGCTGGACCACGTCGGAGAACCTCATGCCCTGGGCGTAGAGCGAGAAGAGAAACCAGTCGCGGACCTTGGCGAATCCCGACCCCTTCGGACCGGCGGGGCCGAGGTCGAGCGCTTCGATGGCCGCCACCTGCTCGGTCGAGAGCTTGGCCCGCTCCGGCCGGGCGATCTTCGGCGGGCGGTACTGAGTGAACGGCGAGTCGGCCGCGTTGACGATCCCGTGCCGAATGGCCCGCCGGTAGTGAAGGCGGAGGACAGAGATACCGGCGGCGACGGTGGACGCCTTGTTCTTCTTCTCCGTCATCAACCAGAGCGTCCACCGGTCGAGGAGCGCCGGGGTAAGGCGCCGGAACGTGAATGGCCTCCCGGCGAACGCCTCCAGCTTGCCGAGGACGGCCCGCTCCTTCCGTCCCCGCTGGACGTTCCCCTGCCGCTCAACGCCGTCCAGGAACTCCTCAGCGTAGGCGAGGAAGCAGTCGATGTGCCCCTTGCCGACCACGGCCGCCTTGAGCGCCTCGGCTGTCGGGTGCTCGCCCGTCTTGAGAAGCCGGAGTCGCTCGCGCTCGGCCGCGTTCAGCTTCGTCTCGATCAGCTCGTTGATCTCCTCGTGGAGGTCGTGCGTCTTCCGGACCCGCTCGGCCCGCGCGTTCCAGTGCCGGGGATGGAGGTAGACCCCGACCGAGTGGTAGAGCGAGCGCGAGGCGTCGGCGAACCGGAGCCGGATCGGATGGTGCCCGCGCGGGCTCGTCTTGTGCGTCCAGAGGACGGGGCGGACGGTTGCCATAGGCGAGGCCGACGGGGTGAAAGGTAGGGTGAAAGGGAATCTACGGATTCAACCGGACTCGACCAACCCCCTACCGACCTCACATTGCCCCTTAGGCAAGAAAAAAGGCGCCTTCCGGGGTCAACCGGAAGGCGCCTGATCTCATCTTGTGCCCGAGACTGGAATCGAACCAGCACTCCCTTTCGGGAACACGACCCTGAATCGTGCGCGTCTACCAATTCCGCCACTCGGGCAGGCCCCGCCAAGGTACGCCGCCCCGCCCTGCGCGCCCACGCGGGCGGGGCGGGGCGGGGCGTCTCCACGGCCTCTCCACCGACGGCCGGCGTCCGCAGGCGGGGCGGGGCGGCCGCCGGCGCTAACCTCCCCGCCCCGCCCGTTCCGCCACGCCCACCGCAGACTTTGTCGATGCCCCTCCGCCTGACCGTCCTCGCCGCCCTCGCGCTGGGCGCCGCGCTCCCCGCCGCCGCCCAGCGCGTGCTCCCGTACCCGGTGACGCCGCCGCCCCAGTTCGAGCGCGCCGTCGCCAACGGGACGCGGTCGCCGACGGGCGCGCCCGGCCCGAACTACTGGCAGAACGGGGCCGACTACGACATCGACGCCCGGCTCGACGAGGCAACGCAGACGCTCGTCGCCACGGGCACGATCACCTACCACAACAACTCGCCCGACGCGCTCCCGTACCTCGTCCTCAAGCTGCGCCAGAACGTCCACGCGCCGGGCGTGCCGCGGAACCGGCCGGTCGCCGTGACCGGCGGGCTCGCGCTCTCGCGCCTCGCCGTGGGCGGGGCGGACCTCCGCGACGTGACGGTCGCCGAGACGCCGGGGAGCTACAGCGGCTCGGTCGAGCCCGGCACCTACGCCGTCAACGGGACCGTCCTCACGCTGGGCCTCCCCGCCCCGCTCGCGCCGGGCGACAGCGTCGCGCTCGACGTGGCCTGGAGCTACCCCGTCCCGCCGGCGACGGGCACGTACCGCCAGGGCACCGACGGCGAGGTCACCTACATCGGCTACTGGTACCCGCAGGTCGCCGTCTACGACGACGTCATGGGCTGGCACACCGACCCCTACCTGGGCAACGGCGAGCACTACATGGACTTCGGCCGCTACGCGGTCGACTTCGACGTGCCGGCGGGGTGGCTCGCGTGGGGCACCGGCCGCCTCGCGAACGCCGACGAGGTCCTCACCGAGCAGACGCGCGGGCGGCTCGCCGAGGCGCTGACGTCCGACGATGTCGTCCACGTGATCACCGAGGACGAGCGCGGCCGCGCCACGCAGCCGGGCACCGACGGCCGGCTCGTGTGGCGGTTCGAGGCCGACCGTGTCCGCGACGTGGCGCTCGCGACGTCGGACGCTTACGTCTGGGACGCCACGCACGCGGACGTGGACCAGGACGGCGACGGCGACGACGAGGCCGTCCTCATCAACGCCCTCTACCGCCCCGCCGGCGAGCGGCCGATGGAGGCCCCGTGGGAGCGGTCGGCCGAGTTTTCGCGGTTCTCGATCGAGCACCTCTCGGACCTCATCTTCCCCTACCCGTGGCCCCACATGACGGCCGTCGAGGGCGTCATCACGGGCGGCATGGAGTACCCCATGATGACGCTCATCGGCGGCGACCGCTCGGCGCCGTCGCTCTTCGGCGTCACCTACCATGAGATCGGCCACATGTGGTTCCCGATGATCGTGGGGACCAACGAGAAGGCGTACACCTGGATGGACGAGGGGCTCACGTCGTTCGACACGAACGAGGGCGTGGCCGCCTTCTTCGACGGGTCGTCCGAGGCCCGCCCCGCCATCGACGCCTGGGACCGCGCCCGGCAGTCGCACTACGCGCTCGCCGGCACCGGCGAGGCCGTCGCGCCGATGCGCCACAACGACTTGTTCCCCATCGGCGGCGGCACGCGCGAGGTCGACGCCGTCCAAGGCGGGGCGCGCGTGGTCGCCAGCTACTCGACGCCGGCCGTGCTCCTCCACGCGCTCCGCGGGCTCTACGGCGAGCCCGCCTTCTACGACGCCTACCGCGAGTACGCCCGCCGCTGGGAGTACAAGCACGCCTACCCGTACGACTTTTTCAACACGGTCGAGAACCGGCTCGGCGAAGACCTCGACTGGGCCTGGACGCCGACGCTCTTCGACACCTGGACCGTCGACCAGGCCGTCGCCTCGGTCCAGAGCGAGGGCGGGGCGGTCGTGGTGACGGTCGAGGACCAGGGCCGCGCGCCCATGCCGGCCCCGGTCCGCGTGACCTACGCCGACGGCCGCGTCGAGGACCAGACGGTGCCCGTGGAGACGTGGCTCTCGGGCGCCACGACGGCGGCCCTCCGGTTCGCCCCGGGCGAGGTGGCGCGCGTCGAGATCGACCCCGGCCAGTTCCTCCCGGACGTCGACCGGACGGACAACGTGTACCCGGCCGAGCCGGCCGACCTGTAGCCGCACCGCCCTCCACCCCGCCCCGCCCACCGAGGGCGGGGTGGGGGCCGTTTGGGAACGGCGCGCAGTGGTTCAGGACGTTGTGCGGGACCGGATGGTCGATGCGCCACCCCGCCCCGCTGACGAACCGACCCACCGCCGCACGGACTCCAGAACGCCCTTCGGGTGGGTACGGGATACCGAGTACGAGGTACGGCTCGATCTGACCTCGGCGCGCGTACCTCGTACCGAGCACCCCGTACCTCCCCGTACCTCCCTCTAGTCTACCACGTCGAACGCGGCGTCGCGGACCGGGAGGTTCGAGGCTTCGGGAGTCCACAGGCGGGCGCGGTCGAGCGCCTCGCGCGGGACGCGCCGCTCGCGCATGGACCACGCCGGGAACCGCCGCTCGGCGACCGGGCCGACGAACGACAGGCGGACGTCGTAGTGGCGGGCGTCGTTCGAGATCCGCGTGAGCAGGTCGAGGACCACGTCCTGCGGCCCCTCCACCCACTGCGCGTAGCGGACGACGTGGCCGTCGCCCTCGATCATCAGGAGCTGCCCCGTCACGCCGGTCCGCCGGTTGGCCGCCGACGCCCGCGCGACGAGCGCAGCCACCTCGTCGGAGCCGAGGGGGCGGGCGGGGAGGGACGAGTACCCGGCGGCGAACAGGGGCGGGGTGGGCACGGCGCAGGCGGGCTCGGGGACGGACCCGATGGTACCACCCCGCCCCGCCCGACGCCTACCCGCGGCGGCCGCCCCGCCCGCGCTCAGCGGATGCGCGGGCGGTAGTCGGTGAGGCCGTAGACGAGGCGGAGCGAGGCGAACGAGACGCCGCCCGGCCCGACGCCGACGAGCGCGCTCAGGATCGGCCGCTCGCGGTCGATAAACCGGAGGTTCAGCCCGACCGCCGCCGACGGCCGCAGCGGGACGCCCTCCCCCTCCGCGACGCGGCCCTGCGTAAACCGGACGCGCGGCGTGAACTGGCGGAACACGTCGTCGTAAGCCGCCCCCGCCATGCCCTCGGCCACGCCCTCGATGAGGAACGCCCCGATCAGCTGGGCGATCACGGCCCGCGCCCCGACCGTGACCGAGAACGCGTCGCGCCCGACGAAGTCGCGCCGCGGGTAGCCCACGAGGAGGTCGCCGTCGAGGACCGGGAGGTACACCCACGGCAGCGGGTCGCCCCCCTCCTCCCGCGTCACGACGCCGTTGAGGCGGACGAACAGCGCGCCCCGCTCGGGGAGGAACGGGAGCCGAATGGGGGCGGGGCGGAACACGTAGCCCAGCGCCTGGACCCGCGTGAACGCCAGCCCCGCCCCGTCGAGCGCCTGGAACCGGGTGACCTGCCCCTGCGCGTAGACCCCGCGCGACGGCATCGTCGGGAGGTCGCGGGTGTCGAGAACGGCGATGAGGCCGGCCTCGGCGCCCACGCGAGCGTCGCCGCGGAGCGCGTCGAGACGGGCGAGGTCCGACGGCGCGACGGCCGCGAGGTCGCCCGGCTCCACCTCTTCGTACCCGCGGAGCCGGTCGACCCGGAACCGTACGACCGGCTCCAGGAGCACGCGGCCCGGGCGCCCTGGCGACCACCCGAGGCGGGCCTCGGCCTCGACGGCGTAGCGGTCCAGGAACAGCTCGGCGCCGGCCGGCGAGGACGGCCCGTGCCCTACGAACCGGCTCCGCGACGTCGTCCCCGCCGCCCCGCCCACGAGCCCGAACAGGCGGTGGCGGCGGGGGTCGCCCGTGAGGTACTCGGCGTAGACGCCCTGGAGCCGCTCAGACAGCCGAGCCGCGAGCTCGGCGTAGTCGTCGTCCGAGAGCAGGCCCTCGACGCCCACGCCGCCCGCGATCCCGAACCCCTTCGACGGCGAGTACAGCGAGCTCGGGGAAAAGAGCGGCTGGACGCGCAAGGACCGCACCTCGTCCACGACCTCGACCAGCGCCTCCTCGACGTCAGACCGGCTCGTGTCGGCGGGCGCCGGCGACGGCCGGAACGTGGTGTCCGGCTGGACGAACAGGGCGGCGACCGAAAAGACGAGGGCGAGCATCAAAGGCGTGGGGGAACCGGGGCGGGGCCAGCGGAGCGGCAGCGGCTTCGACGCCCGCACGCCGCCCGAAAGATCCCCCACCCCGCCCGCGCGCGGGGCGGGGCGGCGCTACAGGCGGAGCGTGAACGTCGTCTCCACGTCGGGCTCGGACGACACGGCGAGCGTCCCGCCGTGGAGCCGAGCGATCCGCTGAGCGAGCGCGAGGCCGATCCCGCTCCCGCCCGGCTTGGTCGAGAAAAACGGAACGAACGCCCGCTCGGCCACCTCGGGCAAAAGCCCCGGCCCGTCGTCGGCGACCTCGACGACGGCGCGGCCGCCCGGCCCGGCGTAGGCCCGGAGCGCGACCGCCCCGCCCGCCGCGCCGCTCGGCTCGCCGTCCCGCGCGCCGATCGCCTCGACCGCGTTGAGGGCCAGGTTCACGAGCGCCTGCTCGACGAGGTCGGCGTCGGCCACGATCTCCAGCCGCTCCGGGTCCACGTCGACCGTCACCGTCACGCCGGGCGCGCTCGCGCGCGCCAGCGTCGCCACGTCGCCCAGGAGCTCGGCCGCTGAGATCACGCGCGGGCGGGGCGTGGGCAGCCGCGCGAGCGTCCGGTAGGCGTCGACGAACGAGACGAGCCCGCGGCTCCGGCGCTCGATGGTCCCCAACGCCTCGCGGACGTCGTCGAGCCGGCCGCCCCGCCCCGCCCCAGGCAAAACGGGCGGGGCGGCGCCCTCGGGCGGGGCGGGGCGGTCGAGGAGCGAGCGGGCGGTCCCGGCCAGCGACGCGATCGGGGCGACCGAGTTGGCGATCTCGTGCGTCAGCACACGCGAGAGCTCCTGCCAGGCTTCGAGCTCGCGGGCTTCCAGCTCCTCGCGGATGTCCTGGAGCGAGACGAGCGTGTGGGCCTCGCCGCCGACCGTGAACCGGGTCGCGTAGGCCACAAGCTCCTGCGGACGCCCCTCGCCGCCGCCCAGCCGCACCAGCGACCGCTCGCCCGGGGCGACGTCGGCGAGCGCCCGCGCCGCCTCGGGCGCCCGCCGCGCGAGCACCTCCAGCGACCGCGGCCGGGCCACGCCGAGCGTCCGCCGCGCAGCCAGGTTGAAGATCGTGACCTCGCCGCCGGCCCGGAACGCGACGAGCGCCACGCCGACGTGGCGGACGACCGCTTCGAGGTAGCCCGCCTGCTCCTCGCGCTCGGCGCGGACGCGGCGGAACGCCCCGCCCACTTCCTCGAACGCCGCCGCGAGCGCGTCGAGCAGCGGGTCGCCCCCGGCCGCCGAGAACCGGCCCGAGACGTCGTCGTAGCGGACGCCCTCCAAAAAACGGCGGACGTCGCGCGCCGGCCGCTCGGCCGCGCGGACGGCGCCCCACCCCGCCCACACGGCCACGGCCGCCAGCGCCGCCGCCCCGCCCGCCGACGCCGCCCCGCCCCGGACGACGAGCGCAGCCGCCCCGCCCACCGCCGCCGCGAGCACGGCGAGCCGAACGACGAGGCGGACGCGGTACCGACGCCAGACGCGGGAGAGGGTCACGGGAGGCGCGTAGGCAGGGACGAGAGGAGGCGCGTAGGCAGGTCAGGGAAACGTACGGGCGAGGCAGGCAGGGCGCTGTAGCGGCTGCACGCCCGCCTACAGGCTTACTCCCCTACCCGCCTACTCGCCTACCCGCCTACCCGCCTCACAGCCCGTACTTCTCGATCCGCCGGTAGAGCGACTTCCGCGTGAGCCCGAGCTCGTCGGCCGCGTGCGTGATGTTGCCGCCGTGCTTGGCGAGCGCGCGTCGGACGGCCGCCCGCTCCAGCTCCTCCAGGTCGAGCGTATCGAGCGCCGCCCCGCCCTGGCCGCCCGCGTCGCCCGAGGGCGGGGCGGCCGAAAACTGGAGGTCGGCGTCGGCGATCCGGTCGCCCTCGGCCAAGATGACGGCGCGCTCGACCGTGTGCTGGAGCTCGCGGACGTTGCCCGGCCACCCGTACTGCCGCAGCCGCGCGCGCGCGCCGTCGGTGAAGCCGGCCGCGGCGCGGCCGTAGGCGCCGGCGTAGCGCGCGAGAAAGTGGTCGGCCAGGAGGTCGAGGTCGGCGCCCCGCTCGCGGAGCGGGGGCAGTCGGAGCTCGACCGTGTTAATCCGGTACAGGAGGTCCTGCCGGAACGCGCCCTCGGCCACGCGCTCATAAACCGGCACGTTCGTCGCGCTCACGACGCGGACGTCGACGCGGCGCGGCGCCGACTCGCCCACGCGGACGACCTCGCGGCGCTGGAGGGCGGCCAGGAGCTTGGCCTGCTCGGTCGGCCCCGCGTTCCCGATCTCGTCGAGGAACAGCGTGCCCCCGGCCGCCGCCTCGAACCGCCCCGCCCGGCCGGCCGCGGCGCCCGTGAACGCGCCCTTGGCGTGGCCGAACAGCTCGGACTCGAACAGCGACGGCGGCACGGCGCCCAGGTCGACCGACACGAACGGGCCGGCGGCGCGGCCCGAGAGCCGATGCACGGCCTCGGCGACCAGCTCCTTGCCCGTCCCGTTCTCGCCCAGAATGAGGACGTTGGCGTCGGTCGGGGCCACTTTGCGGACCGTCTCGTAGACCGCGCGCATGGCCGGGCTCTGGCCCACGAGCTCCCCCACCCCGCCCTCGGGCACGGCCGGGCGGGGCGGACCCGACGCGGGCGGGGCGGGACCCGCGACCGCCCCGCTCGCCTCGCGCTGGCGCCGGAGCTGGGCCGCCGCGCCGACGGCCGCGAGCAGCCGCGCGTTGGCCCACGGCTTCGTCACGAAGTCGGCCGCCCCGTGCTTCATCGCGCGGACGGCGAGGTCGACGTCGCCGTAGCCCGTGATCATGACCACGACGGCGCCGGGGTCGATAGCGTGCGCGTTCTCGAGCCACCGGAGCCCCTCGCGCCCGGTCGAGGCGTCGCGGCTGAAGTTCATGTCGAGGAGCACGCAGTCGTAGCGCGTCTCGCGGAGCAGCGTCGGGAGCGCGGCCGGGCTCGTCGCCGTGTGGACGGTCTGGACGTGGTCGCGGAGGAGGAGCCGGATGGCCGTCAGCACGTCCTCGTTGTCGTCGACGACGAGGACCGAGGCGTCGGGGGGCGGGGCGGCGGCGGAGGGCGGGAGCATGGCGGCAAGATCGTTCGCCCGAGCGCGCGCAAACGGTGTGCGCCCGGACCGCCCCGCCCCAGACGGCGGCCGAGCGGCGGGCGGGGCGGCCGCGCCGTGCCCCAGCGCACGGCCGCTGTGCGCTCGCGCACACCCGGACCGCCCTCAGCGCCCCTGGCACGAGCTGGGCGCCCTCGGCACGCCTCTTGGACTCCCCCAGACCACCCCGCCCCTCCACGTCCATGAGCGCCCCCATCACCCTCCCGCCCACGCCCAACGGCGCCGCCGACGCGGACCGCCCCGCCCCGCCCGCGTCCGTCTTGACGCGCCCCGTGGGCGGGGCAGTCTCGGGCGGGGCGGCTCCGGGCGGGGCGGCGGGGCACGGCGAGGGCGTCGACCGGCGGCGGGCCAAGCGGCTCGTCACGCCGCGCCGGGCGCTGGCCGCGCTCGCCGTCCTCGCCGTGAGCGCGCTCGCCGCCTGGGCGCTCTGGGGCCGGCCCGAGGGGCAGACGCTCCGCGTCGACGCCGACCGGCTGACGGTCGCGGCCGTCGAGGACGGCCCGTTCCAGGAGTACGTGGCCGTCACCGGCACGGCGCAGCCGCTCCGCACCGTCCTGCTCGACGCCGTCGAGGGCGGGCAGGTCGTCCGCCGGCACGTCGAGGAGGGCGACACGGTCGCGGCCGGGCAGGTCCTGTTCACGCTCCGCAACGACGACCTCGCGCTCGAAGTGATGGGGAGCGAGTCGCAGCTCGAAGAGCAGGCGGCGGCGCTGCGCCAGAACCGGCTCCAGATGGACCAGTCGGCCCTCGACCTCGAACAGCAGCTGGCCCAGCTGGACTACGACATCACGCGGCTCGAGCGCGACGAGGCCCGCGTCTCCGGCCTGGTCGACCGCGACGCGGCGCCCCGGAAGGACCTGCTCGCCATCCAGGACGAGCTCGCCTACACCCGCCGCCGCCGCGCGCTCACGGCCCGGGGCGCCGAGCAGCAGGAGGCCCAGCACCGCGTCCAGACCCGCGACATGGCCGCCTCGGTCGGCCGGCTCCGCGAGAACCTCGCCCTCGTCCGCCGCTCGTCGACCAACCTCACGGTCCGCGCGCCGGTCGCGGGCCAGGTGTCGGGGCTCCAGGCCGAGATCGGCGAGCTCAAAAACCGGGGCGACCGGCTGGGCCAGGTCGACGTGCTCGACGCCAGCAAGGTCCGCGCCCTCATCGACGAGCACTACCTCCCGCGCGTGGCCCCGGGCCAGCGGGCCACGGCGACCGTGGGCGGGGCGGAGTACACCCTCGCCGTCCGCGCTGTCTACCCCGAGGTCACGGACGGCCGCTTCGAGGCCGAGCTCGTGTTCGCCGGCCCCGCCCCGCCCGACCTCCGCCGCGGCCAGTCGGTCCGCCTCCGCCTCGAACTGGGCGACCCGGAGCGGGCGCGGCTCCTGGAGCGGGGCGGGTTCTACGGCGACACCGGCGGCCAGTGGGTGTTCGTGTTGTCGCCCGACGGGCGCGAGGCCGTGCGCCGGCCGGTCGAGCTCGGACGCCAGACGCCGCGCCACTTCGAAGTGCTCGGCGGGCTGGAGCGGGGCGACCGCGTCGTGGTCTCGTCCTACGCCGCCTTCGGCGACGCGGACCGGCTGGTGGTCGAATGAGGTCGCTGGTCCCTGGTCCTTTGTCACTTGTCATTCGTCCTTGGCGCGTTGCTTCCTCGACGTTCCGCTATGGGGCGGGGCGGGGTGGTGCGGCCGATGGAGCGCGGGTAGGCGTTCAATCGCGGACCCAACTCGTCGAGGATCGGGCGGAGGCGAGCGGACTGATCACGCGTGAGGAGGCCCCGCTTCTGGGCGCGCCGCAGCCCGTGGCGGGTCTCGTAGAGCGAGCCGCGCGCGTAGTGGACGAAGCGCCTGTTGTCCTTGAACGTGCCCCGCCCCGCTCCTTCGGCGATGTTTGCGCCCACGCTGTCGGCCGAGCGCACGACCTGCTCCCCGACCGTCCGCCGCGCGAGGCGGTCCCATGTGTCCACCGTCTCCCAGACGGCGTCCGCCAGCCGCTCGGGCAGCTTGTAAACCTCCAACTCGTCGAACCCCAGACTCGGCATAGCACATCAGGTGTCGTGGCCCCTCAATCTCGCGCCTAGCGCCCAACCCAAATGACCCATGACAAATGACCTAGGACAAGGCACCCCCACCCCGCTCATCCTCACCCACGACCTCCACAAGGTCTACGCCACCGACGAGGTCGAGACGTCGGCGCTCAACGGCGTCTCGGTCTCCATCGACCCGGGCGAGTTCGTCGCCATCATGGGGCCGTCGGGGTGCGGGAAGTCCACGCTGCTCAACCTGCTCGGGCTCCTCGACCGGCCCTCGACGGGGTCGTACAAGCTGGCCGGCGACGAGGTCGGCGCGCTCCCCGAACGCGACCGCGCGCGGAAGCGGCGGGGGGCGCTCGGGTTCGTGTTCCAGAGCTTCAACCTCATCGACGACCTGACCGTCGCCGAGAACGTCGAGCTCCCGCTCGTCTACCTCAAGGCATCGAAGGCCGAGCGGGCCGAGCGGACCGAGGCCGCGCTCGACCGGGTCGGCATGGCGCACCGGCGGGGGCACACGCCGCAGCAGCTCTCGGGCGGCCAGCAGCAGCGCGTGGCGATTGCGCGCGCCGTCGTCGCCAGCCCGCAGCTCCTGCTCGCCGATGAGCCGACGGGGAACCTGGACAGCCAGAACGGGGCGGCCGTCATGGACCTGCTCGCCGAGCTCAACGCGGCCGGCACGACCATCGTCATGGTCACGCACTCGCCGTCGGACGCCGAGTACGCGCAGCGCGTGGTCAACCTGTTCGACGGGCGCGTGGTGAGCGAGCACGTCCTGGCCGGCGAACTCCACCCGCCGGACCCGGCCGCCAAGGGCGCCCTCCCGCAGCCGCTCTAGCGCTGCGTCGCGAGGAACCCGATGGGTTCGGCTCGGGCGGGGCGGTCCGGGAGGAGTCCCCCTCCTAGCCAGGAGGGGACACCGCGAAGCGTCGGCGCAGCCAAGGGTGGTTGTCGGGCCGAGCACCACCCCGCCCGACAAGCTGTGGAGGAGCACTCGTGCTGCGTCAAGCTCTTGCTTGATCGGGTGGCGCTCTGTTCAGTCCACCACCCCTAGCCCCTCCTGTCCAGGAGGGGGACTCTCTCGCCGACGCCGCCCCGCCCACTCGTCACCCCGCCTTTCCTCCTCCTCCACCCCGCCCGCCATGTGGACGCACCACCTCCGCCTCGCCCTCCGCGCCCTCGCCCGCGACAAGACCAGCGCCGCCCTCGGCGGGCTGAGCCTGGCCGTCGCCGTCGCGGCCTGCGTGCTGATCTCGCTGTTCGTGCGCGAGGAGCTGAGCTACGACCGCGCGCTCCCCAACGCCGACCGGGTCTCGACCGTCGCGACCGAGGACCACTTCGGCGGCGAGCGCCACGCGTTTACTGCGACGCCGTACCTCCTAGCGAGCACGCTCGTCGCCGAGGCCCCGGCGGTCGAGGCCGCGAGCGTTACCTACGGCGGGTGGAACATGACGCCGGTCCTCGACGCGGGCGGGGCGGAGGTCGGGGATGAGGAGGTCCGCCTACTCTTCGCCGACTCGCTCTACTTCGACGTGCTGGCGTACCCGGCCGTCGCAGGCGACGTGGGCACTGCCCTGGACACGCCGGACGGGGCCGTCATCACCGCCTCGACGGCGCAGCGCCTGTTCAGGACGGCCGCCCCGCTCGGGCGGACGCTGACGCTCGCCACCGGCGACACGAACACGGTCACGGTTCGCGCCGTCGTCGCCGACCCGCCCGAGCTGTCGAGCTTCCCGTTCGACGTGATCGCGTCGTTCGCGGGGTGGCGCGCGCAGAACCCGGATGTCAGCCCAGGGTGGAGCGGCGCCATGTACCAAACGTACGTGCTCCGCCGAGCGGGGACCGAGCCCGACGCCGTCCAGCGGGCGCTCGACGTGGTCGTGCCGGAGGTGGAGCGGTCGGAGGACAAGGCCCTAATCAACGTCCCGCTCCGCGAGTACCGGCTCTCCGAGTTCTCGGACGCCCAGGACGGGTTCGGCGGGAGCCTCGTGTTCGTCCGCCTGTTCGCGGCCGTGGCCGGGCTCATCCTGCTCCTCGGCGCCATCAACTACGTCAACCTCGCGACGGCGCGCGGCGCGCGGCGGGCCAAGGAGATCGGCGTGCGGAAGGCGTTGGGGGCGGGGCGGGGCGGGCTCGTGCGCCAGTTCCTCGTCGAGTCCGTCGTGCTGAGCGCGCTCGCGGCGCTCGTCGGGCTGGCGCTCGCGGCGCTCGCGCTCCCGCTCTTTAACGGGACGTTCGGGACCGACCTTGCCCTGGCCGACCTCGACGGGCCGTTCCTGCTCGGCCTGGGCGGGGCGGTCCTCGCGGTCGGCGTGCTGGCGGGGCTGTACCCGGCCCTCTACCTGTCGCGGTTCGACGCAGCGCGTGTTCTCCGGGGCGGGGCGGCGGCGTCGCGGACGGCCGGCGAGGCGTTCCTGTCGCGGACGTGGCTCCGCCGAGGGCTCGTCGTGTTCCAGTTTGCGGCGGCCGTGCTGCTCCTGGTCGGGACGGGCGCCGTCGCGCGCCAGCTCGACTACATCCGGTCGAAGCCGCTCGGGCTCGACCCGGACGGGCTCGTCGTGGTCCCCATCACCGACCGCGCCCTGGCGCAGCAGTCCGACGTCGTGAAAGCGGCGTTCCTCCGACTCCCCGAGGTCGTCGCGGCGGCCGGGGCCTCGGTCGTCCCGCCCAAGCTGTACTCGGGGATGGCGAACGAGCCCGACCCCGAGCAGCCCGGCCTCGGGCTGAACTACAGGCTCGTCGACGGCGACGCCGACTACGCCGACGCGCTCGGCTTGGGCGTCGTGGCGGGGCGGTGGTTCCAGGACACGGCCGACGACGACGCGCGGGCCGTCGTGGTCAACGAGTCGTTCGCCGACGCGCTGGGGTGGACGCCGGACGGCGCCCTCGGGCGCGAGGTGGAGACCGGCTTCGGAGACACGCCGAACGTGGTCGTGGGCGTCGTGGCCGACTTCCACTTTGCCTCGCTCCGCGAGCCGGTCGGGGCCGTCGCCATCGGCCCCGACCGGCCCGACGGGATCGAAAACGGGAGCGGGGACGCCGCGAGCTACCCCTGGATCGCCGTCCGCCTGGCGCCGGGCCGGGACGCCGAGGGCGTGGCCGCCCTCCGCGCGGCGTGGGCTGGCCTCGCGGGCGACGCCCCGTTCGAGCCCTGGTTCGTCGCCGACGACTTCGCCGAGCTCTCCGCCAGCGAGGAGCGGCTGGCGCGGACGTTCGCGTTCTTCGCCGGGATCGCCGTGCTCATCGCCGCGCTCGGGCTCGTCGGGCTGGCCGCGTATTCGGCCGAGCGGCGGACGAAGGAGGTCGGCATTCGCAAGGTGCTCGGGGCGAGCGTGGGCGGGGTGGTGGCGCTCCTGTCGCGGGAGTACCTCGCGCTCGTCGCGGTGGCGGCCGTGCTCGCGGCGCCGGTCGCCGTGGTCCTCGTGCGGCGGTGGCTGGAGGGATTCGCCTACCACGCCCCGTTCAGCCCGCTCGTGCTCGTCGGCGCGGCGCTGGCCGCGCTCGCGCTGGCGCTCTTGTCGGTTGGGACGCAGGCGCTCCGGGCGGCCCGCCGCGACCCCGTCCGCGCGCTGCGCTCCGAGTAGGCCGCCCCGCCCTGTGCGCCGCCGCCCGCCGACTGTGCGCCCGCGCACACCGCCCCGCCCCCAGAACGCCCCCGGAGTGGGCGGGGCGGGGTGGTCCGGGCCTTGCTCTCTCCGCCACCCCGCCCTACCCTCACCTATGTCTCCCCACCCCCTTGAGCGCCGCGTCCGTTTCCTCACGGGTGCCACCATCGCCCTCACGTCGGTCCTCCTCGCCCTGGTGCTCGGGGCCGCGAGCCCTGCCGGCGCTGCCTGGGTCCAGCACCTCGCCGCGGGCGTCGTCGAGGCCGACACCGTCCGTGCCGACGTGATCATCACCGAGCGGGTAAACGTCGTGCAGCCGGATGGCCGGCTCGCCGTCGTCGTCTCGAACGGGGACCGCATTCCAGATCCCATCTTCCAGGGCGAGGAGTTTCCGCCGGAGATTTCGGAAGGGCGCCGAGGCTCTGCAGGGCTCGTGTTCTACAACGCCGACGAGACCGAGTCCGGCGGGCTCATCCACCGGACGGTGCGGGCGGACGGCGGGTACGAGGCGTTCGGAGCGCTCACGTTCGACCAGTTCGAGCAGGACCAGACGGTCGCCCTCGCCTACGACGACGACGGGGCGAGCCGGCGGGCCGGGCTCCACGTCTGGGACCGCCCGACGGAGTTCACGATCAAGGAGCTCATTGACGTCGTCGTCGGCGTCCGGTCAGAGGACCCCGACGCCCGCGCGTCGGCCCAGGAGCGGTACGAGGCTATGCGAGACGCCGGCGGGCTCGACGCCCCGCAGCGGGTGTTCGTCGGGAGCGAGAACCGGACGGCCGAGGTCCGTCTCCAGGACACGCAGGGGCGCCCCCGCATCCGACTCATCGTGGACTCGCTCGACGTCGCGCGCCTCGTCATCCTCGACGCTGACGGCGAAACCGTCCTTCGCCTCCCGGAAGACTAGCCCCGCACCGCGTCACTGGGCCGCTCCCCAAACCCTGCTGTTTTTACCTACCCATATCAAACCGTCATGACGCTTCCGACGAGCTACGTGCTGCTAGGCTTCCGCGCGCTGCGGAAGGACAAGGTGGCCTCCCTCATCAACCTCGTCGGCCTGTCAGTGGCCGTTGCCTGCGCCGTCGCGCTGTTCCTCCTGCTCCACGAGATCAACACCGCCGACGACTTCCACGCGCACGGCGACCGGATCTTCTTGGTCGGCCACGCGGTCGAGGGCGGGGCGGGGCCGGAGCGTTGGGGGACCGCGCCCGAGCCGCTGGGGCCAGCGCTCGCTGCGGACCTCCCTCAGGTCGAGCGGGCCGTCCGCGTGGCGACGCACCCCGCCCTGGTGCGCGCCGATGGCAGCACGTACCACGAGACGCTGTCTTTTGCCGACGCCGGCTTTTTCGACGTGTTCTCCTTCCCCCTCGCCCAGGGCAGCGGCGGGGCGCTCGCCGACCCGAGCGGCGTCGTCCTGAGCGCCGAGGCAGCCACGAAGTACTTCGGCGCCGAGGACCCGCTGGGCCAGACGCTCACGGTGACGCTGCCCTCTACGCGCGACACGAGCGGGGCCGTCGAGACGCTGACCGTCGTCGGCGTCGCCGCCCCCTTCCACGCCCGCGCAGACTTCCGCTTCGACCTCCTCGCGGGCTACGACCTCCAGCGAGCGGCCGGCCTCGCAGCCCCGAACGACTGGGCGTCGCTGACCGAGGCCACGTTCCTCCTGCTCCGCCGGTCGGCCGACGCCCGCGAGGTCTCGGCGCAGCTCGATCGCTACGCCACCGTCCAGAACGCGACCAGCCCGGACCGGCCCGCGACGTTCTTCCTCGACAGCGTCCAGCACCCGGACTGGCTGACGGCCTGGCAGATCGAGGACCGCGCGCTCCAGGCGCCCCTGCTGTGGGAGTCGGTGATGTTCGGCCTGATCGCGCTCCTGATGCTGCTCGTGGCGTGCTTCAACACCATCACCATCTCGCTGGGCGCTGCGGCGCGTCGGCTCAAGGAGATCGGCGTCCGCAAGGCGATGGGGGCCAGCCGCCGGGAGCTCGTCCAGCAGTTCCTGATTGAGAGCCTCGTCCTGTGCTCGCTGGCCGTGCTGGGTGGGCTGTTGGTGGCTTGGACGATCACCGTCCCCTTCCTGAACGGGTTGCTCAACCGGCCAAACCCGCTCGACATCTCGGACGTCGCGGCGTTCTGGCCCGTCGTGGCCGGCCTGCCCCTGTTCCTCGGGTTCGTGGCCGGGCTCTACCCGGCCGTCTACGTCTCAGCGTTCCAGCCCACGGCGATCCTGGGGGGGCGCGCTCGGCTGGCCGAGAAGAAGGCCCTCACCCGGACGCTCACCGTCGTCCAGTTTACGCTGGCCTTGGTCACCATCTGCCTAGCGCTCTTCACGGCCACGCTCGACGACAAGCTGCTCGGGGGCAACTGGGGGTACGACCAGGACAACCTCCTGGTGGTGGCGACGTCGGGGCCGGAGCAGACCGACTGGCTCCGGCGGGAGGCGTCCGCGCTCCACCCGGTCCGCAGGGTGGCCGGGGCCGCGAACCCCGTCGGGTCTCCGGGAGCCCCCGCCACGGTCCGCGTCCAGGGTCAGGAGGCGCAGGCGGCCCACTTTAGCGTCGGGCCGGAGTACCTCGCCACGCTGGGCATCGAGGCGGCCGCGGGGCGTGCGTTCGGCGCGGGCTTCGCCGACGGCGATCGGTCCGTCGTCGTCAACCGCACGTTCGTCCAGGAGCAGGGGTGGGCGGCCCCTGTCGGGCAGCAGGTAGAGCTCGACGGGCGGCCGCTGTCGGTCGTCGGCGTCGTCGAGGACTTCCTGCTGGCGCCGATGGCGGGCACGGCGCGGCCGGTCGTCTTCAGCCTGGCCGAGGCGGCTCAGGTGCGGTCCCTGACCCTGCGCGTCGAAGCCGGGGCCGCCGCCGACCTCGACGCCGCACTCCGGGCGCGCTGGAAGCGCCGGTTCCCGGGCGTCGATTACTCCTCGTACGCTCAGGCGGACGCATTCGCCAGGGAGTCGATGCGCGGCGTCTCGCGGTTCATCACCTACCTGGCCGCCTTCGCCCTCCTCATCTCGTGCATGGGGCTGTTCGGACTGGCCGCCCAGGGCGCGGCACGGCGCACGCGCGAGGTGGGCGTGCGCAAGGCGCTGGGCGCGTCGGCGGCGCACATCGTGTTGTTGGTCAACCGCGGCTTTCTCGGGATGCTCGTCGTCGCTACGCTGGTCGCGACCCCGCTGTGCTACCTCGGGCTAAGCACGGCGCTCCGCCTAGCGCCGGTCGACGTCGCGCTCGGGTCGGCGCCGTTCGTCCTGTCGAACGCCCTGGTCTTCCTACTGGCGGCGGCGACGCTCTCGGTGCAGACGGCCCGGCTCGTCCACGTCCGCCCGGCCGAGGTGCTACGGGCGACGTAGCCGGCCGCCCCGCCCGCCGTCGGGGGAGCGTGCGCCGCCGCCCGCCGACTGTGCGCGTCCGCACACCGCCCCGCCCCCAGAACGCCCCTGAGGCGGGCGGGGCGGGGTGGTCCGGGCCTTGCTCTCTCCGCCACCCCGCCCCGACGTCGCGCTTCCTCGCCGGCCGCCCCTGCCCCCATGCCCCTCGTCCTCCGCACCGCCCTCCGCGCCCTCCGGCGCCGCCCCGCCGACGCCCTCATCAACGGGCTCGGGCTCGCGCTCGGGCTCGCGTGTTGCGCGCTCATCGCCCTCCACGTCGCCGCCGAGCGCGGGGCCGACCGCCAGCACGCGGGCGGCGAGCGCGTCGTCCGCGTCGGCATCGAGATGACGGACGCGGGCGGCGAGGTCACGAAAGCTCCGACCGTGCCCCGACCACTGCTCGCCGCCGTCGAGCGCGATCCGGCCGCCGAGGCCGTCGCCACCGTCCGGTACGGGGCGGGGTTCCGCGTCGAGCGGCCGGTGGGGAACGTCCGCGCCGACGCCATCTTCGCCAGCGCCGACGTCCTCGACGTCCTCAATGGCTACCGCCTCATCGCGGGCGACGCCCAGACAGCGCTCGCGGCACCCGGATCGGTCGTCCTCACCGAGGAGGCCGCGCTCCGGCTCACCGGCGAGGCCGCCCCGCTCGGGCAGACGCTCGACGTGGGCGCCGACCTTCCCTACACCGTCACCGGCGTCTTCGACGAGACGGGCCGGTCGCACCTCGCGTTCGACGCGCTCGTTTCGTTCGCTACGCTCGACGCGGCGGACTGGTACGACCCAGACCAGTGGCAGTCGTTCGACCTCGGCGTCTACGCCCGGCTCCGCTCTGGAGCCGACCGCGCCGCGTTCGCCGGCCGCGTTCAGGGCGCGCTGGACGACGGGATCGGGGAGGGCATGCGGGCTGAGGGCATGGCCGCCGCCGCCGCCGTCCAGCCGCTCCACGACGTTTACCTCGCTGAGGACGGGCGGATGAACCCGCCGTACGTGCGGACCGGCCACCCCGCCCTGCTCCGCGTCCTGTCGCTCGTCGGGCTGTTCGTGCTCGCGGTCGCCGCCGTCAACTTCGTGAACCTGGCGACGGCCCGGTCGGTCGAGCGCGCCCGCGAGGTCGGCGTGCGGAAGGCGGTTGGGGCGGGGCGGGGCGGGCTCGTGGCGCAGTTTCTAGCCGAGGCCGTGGCGCTCGCCCTCGCGTCGGGCGCCGTGGCCCTCGCCCTCGTGGCGCTCGCGCTCCCGGCCTACAACGGGCTGACGGACGCCGGCCTGGCGCTCTCCGACCTGCTCGCGCCCGCCCCGCTCGCGGCCGGGCTCGCCGTTGTCGTGGCCGTCGGGCTCCTGGCTGGAGCCTACCCCGCGCTCGCGCTCTCGTCGTTCCGCCCCGCCGAGACGCTCCGCGGCTCGTTCGCGACCGACCGCCGGGGGGCCGGGCTGCGGCGCGGGCTCGTCGTGTTCCAGTTTGCCGTCTCGGGCGCGCTCCTCGTCGCCACGCTCGTCGTGGGATCGCAGCTGGGCCACCTCCGCGACCAGGACCCCGGGTTCGACCGCGAGCACGTCGTCCTCGTCCCCACGAACGTCGTGGGCGGGGCGGACGTGCGGGCGCTGAAGGACGCCTTCGCGCGCGTCCCCGGCGTCGAGGCCGTCGCCCTAACGGGGGCGCCGCCGACCGAGGCGGGCTGGGAGAGCCAGAACGTCTCGGCCCGGGGCGGGGCGGGCGGGACGCAGACGATGGAGACAGTGATCGCCGACCCGGACTACGCCGAGGCCCTCGGGCTGCGCGTCGTCGCCGGCCGCGACCTCTCGGCCGAGATCGAGACGGACCGCGAGACGGCCGTGCTCCTCAACGCGTCGGCCGCGCGCGCGCTCGGGTGGACGCCCGAGGAGGCCGTCGGGCAGGAGGTCGAGACGTCGGGCCGCTACCCCGGCACCGTCGTCGGCGTCCTGGCCGACTACGCCCACCACGGCCTGGCCGCCCCGCCCCGCCCCCAGGTCTTTTTCGACCAGGCGGGGCAGGCGCAGTGGGCGGCCATCCGCCTCGCGCCGGGCGCGACGGGCGCCCTCGACCGGCTCCGGGCGGTGTGGGAGGGCCGCGTGCCCGGCGACCCGTTCGCGCCCACGTTCCTCGACGCCGCCGTCGACGCGCAGTACCGGGCTGAGGAGCAGCTCGCGCGGGCGTTCGCCCTGTTCGCCGGCCTCGCCGTCGTCGTGGCGTGCCTCGGCCTGTTCGGGCTGGCGGCGCACGCGGTCCAGAAGCGGCGGAAGGAGGTCGGCGTGCGGCGCGTGCTCGGCGCCACGGTCGGGCAGGTCGTCGGCCGCCTCACGGCGGACTTTGCGCGGCCGGTCCTCGTCGGCCTGGCCGTCGCGGTGCCGGTCGCGTGGTGGGGCCTCTCGCGGTGGCTCGACGGGTTCGCCGAGCGCGTGGCGCTCACGCCCGCCCCGTTCCTCGTCGCCGGCCTCGTGGCGCTGGCCGTGGCCGTGCTGACGGTGAGCGTCCACACAGTCCGCGCGGCGACGGCGGACCCGGCGCGGGCGCTGCGCTCGGAGTAGGGCGGGGTGGTCGTCTGTCCTTTGTCATGGGTCCCCCAGTTGAGCCGCCCCGCCCACCCCGCCGCTTCTCCCCCACCCCGCCCCGCTCGCGATGACTGACTCGATCCGGTTCGCGCTCCGCCGCCTCGCCCGCCGCCCCTCCACGTCCGCGCTCCACGTGGGCGGGCTGGCCGTCGGGCTCGCGTGCTGCTTTTTGGCCCTCTTGTTCGTTCAAGACGAGTTGGGCTACGACCGCTTCCACGAGGGCGCCGAACGGATCGTCGGCCTCCGCCAGGAGCTCTCGTTTGGGGACCAGACGATGGATATCCAGTCCGTCCCCAAGGATGGGCGGGCAGCGCTAGACTACGACGTGCCGGGCGTCGAGGCGGTGACGGAGACGAACGGGCAGGGCGGCCTCGTCCGCCGTGCGCCCGAGGCTGAGGGCGTGGTCGTGGAGGACGCCCGGTTTGCCGACGCCTCCTTTTTCGACGTGTTCACGTTCCCGCTCGTCCGCGGCGACGCGGCCACGGCGCTCGACGGCCCCGGCCGGGCCGTCCTCACGGCGTCGCTCGCCCGCTCTCTCTTTGGCAGCGACGACCCGGTCGGGCAGGATGTCTACCTCGAACGAACGGGGTTCGGTCTCCAGGACCCTGATCCGATCCTGCTCACCGTCACGGGCGTCGCGGCCGACCCGCCCGCGGCGTCGTCCATCCTGTTCGACCTCCTCGTTTCAGGTCAGACGGAGGTGACGGTGTTTAGCGGGATGGCGCCGGCGCTCGACGGGACCGGCGCGACGTACGTCCGGCTCGCCGCGCTCCGCGACACGGCCGCCGTCAAAGCGGCGCTCAACGCGCTCGCCCCGGCCGACGACTCGTTCGCTGAGTTCGTGCAGGCAGGCGCCGTGTCGACGCCGCGCCTGATAGATCAGCACCTGAGCGAGGGCGGGACCCGGACGGCCCTCGTCGGGCGCCCGCTCTACCTCGCCCTGTTCTCGACCGTCGCCGCGCTCGTCCTACTGCTGGCGTGCGTGAACTACGCCAACCTCGCGACGGCCCTCGCGCTCGGCCGGGCGACCGAGGTCGGCGTGCGGAAAACGCTGGGGGCGGGGCGGGGGCAGCTTGCGCGGCTGTTCCTGATCGAAGCCGTCGCGCTCGCGCTCGCGGCGGGTGGGGTGGCGGTCGCGCTCGTGGCGCTCGTGCTCCCAGCGTTCAACGCCTTCTTCGAGAAGGGCGTCTCGCTGAGCTCGCTCGGGCTGGCGGAGTGGGCCGTAGTGCCAGCGCTGGCCGTCGCCGCCGGACTCTTGGCCGGCGCCTACCCGGCCCTCGTGCTGGCCCGGTTCCGGCCCGCCACCGCCCTCCGGGGGGGCGGGATGCGAGGGCGGGGCGGAACGACCGTTCGACGAGCGCTCGTCGTGTTCCAGTTTGCCGTGACCATCGTGCTCCTGGCGTCGACAGCCGTCGTCGCGCAGCAGCTCGACGCGGCGCGGTCGCGAGACCTGGGGTTCGAGGGCGACCGCGTAGTCTCGCTCGGTCTCCAGGCCGACCGGCTCCGCCAGCAGGCGGGCGTTCTGAAGGAGGAGGTCGCGTCGATCCCCGGTGTCGCTCGCGTGGCCCTGGGGTCGGGCGTGCCGGGCGCCTTCAGCCTCCAGACGGCGGTCTCGGCCTCGCCAGCAGCGGGCGGGGCGGCCGACGATGTCGTCGTAACGTTCCTCCAAGCGGACGCCGATTACGCGGCGGCGCTCGGGCTCAAAATGGCGGCGGGCGCGTGGTTCGACGCCGACGCGGCGCGCTCTGAAGGCGTCGTCCTAAACGAGGCGGCGGCCCGGCAGCTCGGGCTGATGACGACGGACCCCACCGAGGCGATGGGGAAAGGCGTAGGGATTGGGGCGGGCGAGTCGAGGCTTCCTGTCATCGGTGTTCTCCGCGACTTCCACTTCCAAGGACCCCGCGCTGAGATCGGGCCGGTCGTGGTCCAGCCGGTCGCGGAGTTCGCCACCACGCTCGAACTCGTCGTCCAACTGAACTCGGCCGACGCCCGAACGCTCGGCGGGATTCAGGGCGTGTGGGAGCGTGTCGTACCCGAGTACCCGTTCGACCCGCAGTTCGTAACCGACACGTTCGCCGGCGAGCTCCGCGAGGACCGCCGGCTGGGCCAACTGTTCGGGGCGCTGGGCGGCGTCGCCGTCGTGCTCGCGTGCCTCGGCGTGTTCGGGCTCGCCGCGCACGCGGCCGACCGCCGGCGCAAGGAGGTCGGCATCCGCAAGGTGCTCGGGGCGACGGTCGCCGGCTTGGTGGCCCGGCTCTCGGGCGAGTTCGCCGCGCTCGTGGCCGTGGCGCTCGTCGTGGCCGGCCCCGTCGTGTGGTGGACGGGGCGGCGGTGGCTGGAGGACTTCGCCTACCCCGCCCCGCTCGCGGCGTGGCCGTTCGTGGCGGTGGCGCTCGGCGTGCTCGCGCTGGCGCTGCTGGCGGCGGGCGTCCACGCCATCCGCGCGGCGACGGCCGACCCCGTCCGCGCCCTCCGCTCGGAGTAGCCTCCACCCCGCCCCGCCCGTCCTGCGTGGGCGGGGCGGCGGACGTTTGCTCCCGCCCCGCTCAGCCGCCCCGCCCCGCCCGCGTCGCCTTCAGGGCGGGGCGGCGCCTTCGTCTTCCGCCCTGCCCGTGACCGCCCCGCCCGTGACCCCGCTCGTCTCGCTCCGCAGTCTGACCTACGCCTACCGCACGCGCCGCCGCGCCGAGACCGTCCTGCACGGGGTCGACGTGGACGTGGCGCCCGGCGAGTTCGTCACCGTCGTCGGCCCGTCCGGTTCGGGGAAGTCGACGTTGCTGCACGTGCTCGCCTTGCTCGACCGGGCGACGTCGGGGACGTACCGGTTCGACGGCCGCGACGTGGGCGCGCTGTCCGACCGCGAGCGGGCGGCGCTCGCGCGCGAGGCCGTCGCCGTCGTGTTCCAGGCGTACCACCTCCTGGACGACCTCACGGTCGCCGAGAACGTGGCCGAGCCGCTCCGCTACCAGAAGGTGCCCGCCGCCGAGCGGACCCGGCGCGCGGCCGAGGTGCTCGCCCGGTTCGGGCTCGACGTGAAGGCCGACCGCTATCCGGCCGAGCTCTCGGGCGGCCAGCAGCAGCTGGTCGGCGTGGCCCGCGCCCTCGCCGGGCGTCCGCGGCTGCTTCTCGCCGACGAGCCCACGGGCAACCTCCACGCGGCGCAGGGCGGGGCGGTCGTCGACGCGCTCCGCGAGCTCAACGAGCGCGACGGCGTGACCGTCCTCCACGTCACGCACTCGGAGCGGTGGGCGGCCGCGGGCGGGCGCGTGGTCGAGCTCCTCGACGGCCGCGTTGTCGCCGACTCGGGCACGTAGCCGCCCCGCCCTCGGCGGGCGGAGCATGGGAGCAGACGACGGGCGGGGCGGCGTGCGCCCGCGCACAGCCGGTGGGCGCCGGCGCACACGTCGGCCCCGCCCTGGGCGCCACGGGCGGGGCGGAGACGCGTGGCACGGCGGTTGGACCTCGGGGAAGACCACCCCGCCCGATGAGTCCGCCCCTTGGGTCCGCCCGCTATGCACCGCCCCGCCCTCCTCGCCCTTTCATCCCTCGCCGCGCCGCTGGCGGCCCAGACGCCGGTCCCGCTCGACGACGCGCTCCAGACGGCCCGCACGCAGGCCGTCGCCGTGCTCCGCGCCGACGCCGCCGTCGAGGGCGCCCGCGTGGCGGTCGACGCCGCCGAGGCCCGGCGGTGGCCGTCGCTGGACCTCCGCGCGGGCGGCGGGCAGCGCTACGGGCTCGCCTTCGACAACACGAGCGGGAGCCTGACGCAGGCCACGATCGAGTCGGTGGACATTGGGATCGACGCCGGCTACGTCGTCTACGACGGGGGCGCGCGCGGCGCCGACGCCCGCGCCGCCGAGGCCGGGCTCCAGGCAGCGGTCCTGGACCGCGAGCGGGCCGAGCAGCGGGCGGCCGAGGCCGTCGTCGAGGGCTACCGCGCCGTCGCCCGCGCCGACGCCGCGCGTGCCGTCGCGGCCGAGGCGCTCGCGGCCCAGCGCGACCTGCTCGCCGAAGTTGAGGCCCAGGTCGAGGTCGGCGAGCGGCCGGGCTACGAGGCGGCCCAGCAGCGCGAGCGCGTCGCGGCGGCCCAGGGCGACGTGCTCGCCGCCGAGCGCGATCGGGCGCTCGCCGAGGCCCGTCTCGTCCGCGTGCTCGGGCTCGATCCGGCCGGCGACTACGCGTTTCCGGCGCCCGCCCCAGGCGCCGCCCCGCCCGCCGCGCTCGTGGGCGACCTCGTCCGCCAGGCGCTCTCCGTCCGCGCCGACGTGCGCGCGGCCGAGGCCGCCGTGGTCGCCGCTGAGGCCGACCGCCACGCGGCGCGGGCGGGGCGGCTCCCGACGGTCGCCGTCGGCGCCTACGTCGGGACGAACTATTCGAGCGCGGCCGGGACCGCCCTGCCCGGCCAGCTCGGCGACAACCGGGCCGGCGCCCTGCGCCTGACGGTCTCGCTCCCCGTCCTCGACCGGGGCGCCGCCGGCACCGCCGTGCGCCGCGCCGAGGCCCGCGCCACGGCCCTCCGCGCCGACCAGGAAGACGTCCGCCGCGCCGTGGCCCTCGACGTCCGCGAGCGGTCCGTCGAGGTCGACGCCGCCGCCGCCCGCGCCGAGGTGGCCGCCGTGCGCGTGGAGGCGGCCGAGGCCGCGCTCGCCGCCGAGCGGGCGCGGTACGCGGCGGGCGCGACGACGCTCCAGGCGGTTTCGCTCCTCCAGGCCCGGCTCGTCGAGGCCCAGACCGAGCGGGCGCAGCTGGCCGTCGAGGCCGCGTTCAACCGGCGCCTCCTCGCCCTCGCGCTGGGGCAGTGACGCCGTCCCGCAGAGCCGGGACGGTCGTCGGTGCCAGAGGGCAAGGGCGCGCGGGCCGCCAGAGCGGGCGCGCTGCCCGAGGGTGGAGGCGACTCGGTCCCCGCTCGCCTTGCACGTGGGCGGGGTGGCTCGCCCGCCCCGACCAGGCTCCACCGCCCCGCCCGCCGCCGTTCCTGGGCGGGGCGGCTCAGGCCGCGTCCGCCCCGCCCTCGGGGCCGCCCTCGGGGCGGAGGAGCGGGAACAGGAGGACGTCGCGGATCGACGGCTGGTTCGTCATCACCATCGCCAGGCGGTCGACGCCGATGCCCAAGCCGGCGGCCGGCGGCATGCCGTACTCGAGCGCCCGGAGAAAGTCCTCGTCGACGGCGTTCACGGCCTCGTCGTCGCCGGCCGACGCCAGGCGGACCTGGTCCTCGAAGCGGGCGCGCTGCTCCAACGGGTCGTTCAGCTCGGAGAACGCGTTGCACAGCTCCTTGCCGCCGGCGATGAGCTCGAACCGCTCGACGAGGCCCGGCTTTGTCCGGTGGCGCTTGGCGAGCGGCGACAGCTCGACGGGGTAGTCGGTCACGAACGTGGGCTGGACGAGCGTCGGCTCGACGGCCGCGCCGAAGATCTCGTCGATCAGCTTGCCCACGCCCATCGCGTCGTCCGTCTCGACGCCCACCGACTGGGCCGCAGCGACGAGGGCGGGGCGGTCGGCCACGCGCTCGCCGTCGTAGAGCCGGTGCCCCGTCGCCTCCTCGATGGCGTCGAAGATGGGGACGCGCCGGAAGGGCGCCGCGAACGACAGCGCGTGCTCCGCCCCGCCCGCGGCGTACGGCACGTCCGGCGAGCTGTGGAGCGCGCGCGCGACCGTCTCCAGCATCCGCTCGACGAGCCCCATCATCCAATCGTAGTCGCGGAAGGCGACGTAGAGCTCGAGCATGGTGAACTCCGGGTTGTGGAACCGGGAGAGCCCCTCGTTGCGGAAGTCCTTGGCGATCTCGTAGACGCCCTCGAAGCCGCCCACGAGCAGGCGCTTGAGGTACAGCTCGTCCGCGATGCGGAGGAAGAGCGGCATGTCGAGCGCGTTGTGGTGCGTCGTGAACGGGCGCGCCGCGGCGCCGCCGTAGAGCGGCTGGAGCGCCGGCGTCTCGACCTCGACGTAGCCCTGGCCGTCCAGGAAGTCGCGGAGCGTGCGCGTGATCGTGTGCCGGGCCTTGAACACGTCGCGGACGTCGGGGTGCAGCGCGAGGTCGGCGTAGCGCTGGCGGTAGCGGAATTCGGGGTCCGAGACCTCGTTGAACCGGCGCGTCTCGCCAGTCTCCTCGTCCGTCACCTCCTTCTCGACGGGCAGCGGCTTGAGCGACTTGGCGAGCAGGACCAGCCGCTCAGCGCGGACCGACACCTCGCCCATGCGCGTGCGGAACACCTCGCCCTCGACGCCGACCCAGTCGCCCGTGTCGAGCAGCTTTTTAAAGACCGCGTTGTACTCGCCCTCGGGGAGGTCGTCGCGGCGGACGTACACCTGGACCGCCCCGCTCTCGTCGGCGAGGTGGAAAAAGGCGGCCTTGCCCATGACCCGCTTCGTCAGCATCCGCCCCGCCACAGTCGCGCGGAGCGGGGTGGTGCCGTCGGTCTCGGGGTCGTTCGCGGCGTCGTCGTAGGCGTCCAGGACCTCGGCGGCGCGGTGCGTGACGGGCGGGGCGGCGGCCGGGTACGGCTCGACGCCGGCCTCGCGGAGGGCGTCGAGGTGGTCGCGGCGGATCTGCTCCTGCTCGGTGAGGGCCATCAAGAGGGATGCGGGGTGGAGGGATCGAGGGACGGGAAGATCCACCCGCCCAGCCCTCGAAGCATGGACGGGAGACGGAGACCGCGCCTGACCGCCCCGCCCCGGCGTCGGGTGGCGCACGCGGGGCGGGGTGGCCGCCCTCATGCCTCCATCCCCTATCCCTCCATCCCTCCCGCTAGTCCACGACGCGGGCCACGTCGGCGAGGAGCGTGTCGCGGTGCGCGCGGAGCCGGGCCGCGAGGCGATCGGCCAGCATGCGCGCCGACGACTCGGCCGGCTGCGCGGCGCCCAGGAGGGCCAGGTGCTCGGCCGTCTGGCCGAGCGCGCCGACGGCGGCGGCGGCGGCCGTCACCCACGGGCGCGTGGGGGGCGGGGCGGGCATGGCGAGGCTCCCGGCCCGCTCGCGGAGCCGCGGGAGCCACCCGGGGGCGGGGCGGAGCACGGACCGGACGCGCTGGGCGGCCGTCGGCGGGGCCGGCGCGAGGCACCGGGCCTCGGCCGAGACGCCCGACCGGAGCGCGGCGACGACGGCCTCGACGTCGGCGGCGACGTCGGCCACGTGCTCGCGCTGGGCCAGGTTCAGCGCCGACGCCTCGGCCACCTCCAACGGCTCCGCCGTCCGCTCGAGGGCGGTGACGGAGGCGGCGAGGAGGGCCTGGAACGACGGAGCCGAGTCACGGCTCACGCTCCGGGCGACGAGGTCAGAGACGTCCTCGGCCGTGAGGCCGGTGGAGACGTCGTCATGAAAAACAGCGGTTTCACTCATACAGTCGCGGCCCGCAGGGCGAGACGCGGTCGGTGGGACAGCGCGGGAGGAAAGGGTAACGACCGGGCAACGTTCCCGGGGTCCGCCGCACCGACGATCCTCCGTTCCGCCACACCACGTCCACACGGCCGCCGCGGCGTTTTCACGGGGTGCCGCCTGGCGCAGCGCCGTCCGGGCGGGGCGGGGCGGCCATCTGCTCCAGGAGCGCGAGCACGGCCTCGGCGCGCTCCGCCGGCAGCCGCCCCGCCCGCACCGCCACGCGGACCGCCTCGACGGAGAGTGCGGCGTAGGCCGGGACGAGGTGCGGGAGGCGCGTGCGGAGCGCGCGCCCGTGGGCCTCCAGCGTCTCCAAGTCGCCGCGCGCGACCGGCCCCGTAAGGGACGCCTCGGGCGACGACGCGAGCACGTTCTCGACCGTCCCGCGGACGAGCGGGGCGAGCATCGCCGCGGCGTCGTCGCGGCCGACGTCGATGGACGCCAGGACCTCCTGGGCGACGGCGAGGAGCGCCACGACGAGGTTCGAGGCCGTGGCCGCGGCGAGGTGGTAGAGCGGCTTGGCCGCGGTCGGCACCACGAGCGGCCGCATTCCGAGCGCCTCGGCCAGCGCGGCGCCGGCGGCGACGCCCTCCGCCCCGCCCTCGACGCCGACCGTGACGCCGTCGAACACGGCCGCGCCCGCCCCGCCCGGGACGGTCTGGAGCGGGTGGAACGAGAGCGTCCGCGCGCCCTCGGCCGCGAGCGAGCCGAGCGCCGAGGCCGGCGTGGCGCCCGACGTGTGGAGCACGACCGCCCCGCCCCACGCGCGGTCCAGCCCAGCGAGCGCGCGGGCGACGCCGGCGATCTCGCCGTCGGGCACGCACAGCGCGACGAGCGGGGCGGCGGGGAGGTCGGCGAGTCGGTCCGACGCGACTGGCGCGCCGAGAACGTCCGCGAGCGCGCTGGCCGAGGCGCGCGTCCGGCTGACGACGCCGGCGACGGCGTGGCCGGCCGCGGCGAGCCGGAGCCCGAGCGCGCGGCCGACGGCGCCGGCGCCGACGAGCGCGAAGGCCGGGCGGGGCGGGGCGGCATCCTCCACCGGCGTCAGGCGCGCCAGAGGGCGCAGGCGAGGACGCCGGGCGCGTCGTCGGAGGGCGGCTCCAGCGCGAGGACCTCGGCGCGCGTGGCCCCGCGGCGCTGGGCGGCGATGAGTGTCGTGACGAGCGCGCCCATGCCCTCGACCTGGACGGTCTCGCTCCCCAAGAGGTGCATGAGCTCGCTCTCGTTGAACGCCTCGATGGCCGTGCGGAGCCGGCCGAGCGCCTCCGCCCCGCCCGAGAGCACGTCGCACGAGCCGACGACGACGGCCTGCTTGGCGTACATCACCTCGCCCACGGCCGCGCCCAGCTCGCGGCAGTACGCCGGGCTCTCCTCGCCCATCACGATCGGGACCGCGCTGAACCCCTCGTCCAGGACCACCTGGAGAAACGGGAGCTGGACGTCGGCGCCCTCGGTGTGGTAGTGGCCCGTGTCGTCGAGGTAGATGTCGTCGTCCTCGTCGCAGAGCTCGTTGCGCAGGTGGTCGTTGATGGGGACCGGCCCGAGCGGCGTGTGGTACTGCTCGGTCTTGCAGATCGAGAGGCGCCCGAACGCGCCCGTGTGGCTGGGCGAGATGAGGACGACCGTGTCGAGGTCGGCCCCGCGGAGCCGGGCGTAGGCCGCCGCCGAGGCCGCCCCGCCCGAGGCCCGGTTCGAGTCGGGCACGACGAGGGCGACGAGGTCGTCGGGCGGGGCGGCGCCCGCGTCGTCGGCGTCGGCGAGGAGGCGGTCGAGGTGCTGGCGGAGGGGTCCCGGTTGCGTGGGGTAGACCGCGCGGGTGGCGAGGCTCATCGGCTCGGACGGCGTGTGGGAAGGGGCGCGCCCGACCGGGCGCTTGGCGCCTACGCGCGACCGGCGCCCGGGATGCCGGACGGGCCAGATGGGCGCCCCGCCGGTCCAGCAGTCGACGGCTACGGTCCGAGGCGGCTCGCGCTCGACGCAGCCTCGGTCGTGCCCGACGCCGGGGCTCCCACCCCGCCCTCGCCTGAGGAGGGCGGGGCGGGGCCGTGCGCCCTCTTTCCCGGAAGGCTCATGCGGACCCGCGGGCGGGGCGGCTAGCTTGCCGGCTTCTCACCCCCTCGACGCATGACGCTCCGCTCCCCTCTCTGCGCCCTCGCGCTCGCCGCCGCGCTCGTCGGCTGCGGCGAGGGCACCGCCTCGTCGTCGCCGGCGGCCGGCACGACCGACCTCGACAACCTGGCCGGGGCGGACCCCGTCGCGCAGATCGCCTACGACGCCGGCTTCCAGGCGGCGGGCCAGCTCCGCGGCCAGGACTCGACGCTCCAGTTCTCGAGCTTCGAGGACGGGTTCAACACGGGCCTCCGCAACGCCCGCGACCCGGCCTACGCCGAGGGCGTCCAGTTCGGGCTCCAGGTCGGGGCCGACACCGTCGTCAACATCGACCCCGAGGTGTTCCTCGCTGGCGCCCGCGAGGCGTTCGAGGGCGCCGAGTCGCGGCTCACGCCGGAGCAGCTCCAGGCAGCCCAGGCGGCGGCCCAGGACTCGATCCAGATGCGGCAGCTCCGGTCGCAGGCGCGGTCGAACCCGCAGGCCCGCGAGCGGCTCGACCAGTTGGCCCAGAACCGGACGCAGGCCGACGCCTTCCTCGCCCAGGTCGCCGAGCGCCCGGGCATCCAGCGGCTCCCGAGCGGCGTCCTCTACACGATCACCGACGAGGGCGAGGGGGCCAAGCCGACGGTGCAGTCCGTCGTCTCGGTCGACTACACGGGCCGCCTCGCCGACGGGACCGTCTTCGACCAGTCGCCCGAGGGCCAGCCGGTCCAGTTCCCGGTCGGCAACGTGGTCCCCGGCTTCCGCGACGCGATCCTCGACATGCGCCCGGGCGAGACGCGGACGGTGTACCTCCCGCCGGACCTCGCCTACGGCCAGGCCGGGGCGCCGGGGCCGGGCGGCCAAGGCGGCATCCCGCCGAACGCGGCGCTCGAGTTCGACATCACGCTCCGCGAGGTGCTGAACGCCCCGCCCCAGGGCGCGGGCGGGGCGGTCCCGCCGCTCAACTAGCGGGCTTCGTGCGGGGTCTCCTGGGGGGCCGTCTCGCCGCGGGCGGGGCGGCCCCTCGTTTTTGCCGCCCCGCCCGGCGCGCGGGACGTAACACGCGGGCGGGGTGGGCGGGGCGGTCCCGCCTGCTCCTCCACCCCGCCCCGCTGGAGCCCGTGCAACCCGAGGCGTGCGTCAGGGCTACGACGGGACGCCCACCCCGCCCCATCATGGCGCAACCGTCTCCGCACCACGTCCCCCTGCTGACGGCCAGCATGGCTCAGCTCATCGTGAGCGCCGCGTTCTCAGAAGCTCAGCGGGACTGCTCGGCTGTCACGGTCACCGTGGTCGACCGCTCCGGCCAGACGCTGGCGGTCCTGCGGGACCACCGAGCCGGCGTCCACACGCTACCGCGCGAGCTACAAAAAGGCGTACACCGCCTGCTCGCAGAAGCGGACGATGGCTGAGATCGCTCGCGGAATCCAGGACGGCACCATCCCCGAAGACGTCCGGCACCTCGACGAGAACGTGCTCGCGATAGACGGCGACCTCCCGATCTACGTCGATGGCGTCGTCGTGGGGGACGTCGGCGTGGGCGGGGCGCACGGGGCCAAGGACGTGCGCGTTGCCGAGGCGGGCTTGCGGGCCGTGGACGACCTCGCTGGGGAGTAGCGCCGGCCGCGACACCGGGCGGGGCGGCGGCTCCACCCCGCCCGCCGCCCGGGGCGGGGCGGCTACTCCCGGTAGGCCAGGAGCCGGAGCGCGTTGAACACGACGACGAGCGTGGACCCCTCGTGGAGCGCCACGGCCGGCCCGATGCCGAGCCCGAAGATCGTCGCCGGCACCAGGAAGGCCACCATGCCCAGGCTCAGCCACAGGTTCTGGCGGATGATGCCGCGCGTCTTGCGGCTCAGGCCGACCGCGAACGGGAGCCGCGCGAGGTCGTCGGCCATGAGCGCCACGTCGGCCGTCTCGAGCGCCACGTCGGAGCCCGCCGCGCCCATCGCGATGCCGACCGTCGCGTTCGCGAGCGCCGGCGCGTCGTTGACGCCGTCGCCGACCATCGCCACCCCGCCCCGCTCGCGGAGCCGCTTGATGGCCTCGACCTTGTCGGCCGGGAGCAGGTCGCCGCGCGCCTCGTCGATGCCGACGGCGCGGGCGACCGACTCGGCGACGACCTGGGCGTCGCCCGAGATCATGACGGTCGTCTCGATGCCCAGCGCGTGGAGCCGCCGGATGACGCCCTCTGCGCTCTCGCGCGGCGTGTCCATGAGCCCGACGACACCGAGGAACCGTGCGCCGCGGCGGACGAGCATGGTCGAGCGGCCGTCGGCCTTGAGCCGGCGGTCGTCGTCGAGGAGGGCCGCGGGCGGGGCGGCGCCCCCGTCGAGCGTGAACAGGGCGGGCTTGCCGACCTCGACGGGCTCGCCGCCGAGCGTCGCGCGGACGCCGTGGCCGGTCACGCTCTGGAGGTCCTCGGCCGCCCCGCCCGAGGCCGCCCCGCCCGCTGCGCGGTCGCCCAGGTCGCGGACGACGGCGCGGGCCAGCGGGTGCTCGCTCAGGCGCTCGACGGCGACGACGGCTGCCACGAGCTCGGCCTTGGTCGCGCCCGCCGCCGGGACCACGTCGGTCACGCGCGGCTCGCCCTCCGTTAGCGTCCCCGTCTTGTCGAAGGCGACGGCCTCGATCCCGCCCAGCGCTTCGAGCGGCCCGCCGCCCTTGACGAGCACGCCGCTCCGCCCCGCCCGCGCCACGCCCGAGAGCACGGCCGACGGCGTGGCGATCGCGAGCGCGCACGGACTCGCCGCCACCAGGACGGCCATCGCCCGGTAGAACGAGACCGAGAACGACTCCGTGATCACGCCCAGCGCGTCCAGCGCCGGCGGGCCGACGATGAGGAGCGCCACGAGCACGAGCACGGACGGCACGAACACCTTCTCGAAGCGGTCCGTGAACCGCTGCGTGGGCGAGCGCTCAGTCTCGGCCTCGGCCACGAGCTGCACCACGCGCGCCAGCGTGGTCTCGCCGGCCGGCCGCGTGACGACGACGTCGAGCGCGCCCGCCCCGTTGAGCGTGCCCGCGAACACGCGGTGCTCCGGGGCCGGCTCGTCGGCAGCGAGGGCCGCGTCGAGGTCCGACGCCGGCCGCTTGTCGACCGGCACGCTCTCGCCCGTCACCGGCGCCTGGTCGACCGCGCTCGTGCCGCGCACGACGACGCCGTCGGCCGCGATCCGCTCGTCGGGGCGGACCACGACGGTGTCGCCCACCTGGAGGTCACCGACCGGCACCTCGGCCTCCACCCCGCCCCGCCGGACGCGGGCGGTCGCCGGGGCCAGTTCGCCCAGCGCCTCGATGGCCGCCCGCGCGCGGCCCATCGCGTAGCCTTCGAGCGCGTGGCCGAGCGAGAACAGGGCGAGCAGCAGCCCGCCCTCGAACCACTCGCCCAGCGCGGCAGCGCCGGCCGCGGCCACGATCATGAGGAAGTCGATCTCGAACCGCCCCGCCCGGATCGAGTCCCACGCCTCGCGGACCGTGAACCACCCGCCAAAGGCGTAGGCGCCGAGAAAGAGCGCGAACGGAACGGCCTCGGCGACGCCCGTGAACACGTCCAGCGCCCACCCCGCCCCCACGCAGACGCCGGCGAGGAGGGCGAAGACCAGCTCGGTCCGCTCGCCGAAGATGCCACCGTGGGCGTGGGCGTGCGCGCCCGGCGCGTGGTCGTGGCCCGCGTGCTCGTCGTCGGAGCGGGGCGGGGCGGCGTGTTCACCCGGGCCGTGGTCGTGGCCCGCGTGGGCGCCCACCCCGCCCTCGGCGGCGGCCACCTCGGGCGGCTCCGTCGCCGTGACCGTCACGCCCAGGTCCGCCAGGGCGCGGCGGAGCTCGGCCTCGCCCGTCGCCTCGCGGTCGAACTCGATGCGGACCGGCCCGGTCGCATTCGCCTCGGCCTCGACGACGCCCGGCGCCTGCTGCAACCGCTCCGTCACGGTCCGCGCCCGGCGCTGGTGGCCCAGCCCGTCGACGGCCCAGAGCACGTGCCCGTAGCGCTCCGTGACGCGGGCGCCCGCGGCCTCGGCCGCGCGGCGGAGGCGCGGGAGCGCGACGACGGCGGGGTCGTAGTGCAGGCAGAGCTGGGCGGGGCGGCCGCCCTCGGGCGGGACGACGTGGGCGCGCTCGACGCCGGCCGTCGCCCCGAGCGCGTCGGTCAGGCGGCCGACGCAGGCGTCCTGCGCGTCGGGGGCATCAGGAAGGAGGACCGGGAGGTCGAGGCGGAGCGGGGCGGGCATGGGTGGCGAAACGGGGACGGGGCGGGAGCGGCCGCAGCCTACGGCGCGGGCGGGGCGGCGGGCGGGGCGGCGGCGACGGCGAGGTAGACGGCGCCCCCGAGCGTCTCCTCGTAGGCGACCTGGCGGGCGTGCCTGAAGACCGAGCGCCACGGCCGGACACCCTCGGAAGCGCGTGTGACCCCGAACGGGCGGTTGACGAGCGCGCCCAGGCGGACGGCCCACTCGGGCCAGCGGGCGGGGCGGCGCAGGCCGCCGACCACGATCCGCCGGCCGGGCGCGAGCGCCGCGACGGCACGTTCGACGACGGCGTCGTGCTCGGGGACGAACTCGAGCCCGTACGTCGAGACGACGCCGCCGAGCGGGGCGGGGAACGCGAACTGGCGCACGTCGCCCTCGACCAGTTCGACGGTCGCCCACCCACCCCGCCCAACCCGCCGGCGGGCGCGGGCGAGCATCTCAGGCGAGAGGTCCACACCGACGACGCGGCCGGTCGGCCCGACGGCGCGGGCGAGCCGGCCGAGGTTCGCGCCCGTCCCGCAGGCGAGGTCCACGACGGTGTCGCCGGGCCGGAGCGCCAGGGCTTCGACGGCGCGGCGGTGGAAGCGGTCTGCGCCGACGAGGGCGTAGGCCGCGGCCACGAGATCGTACGTCGGCGCGGCGCGGTCGTAGAGGGCGCGGACGGCGTCGGGGCCGAGCGTGGGCGGGGCGGCCGCGTGCCGCCCGCGGCGCCACGCGAGGACGACGCCCGCGGCGGCGGCGAGGAGGAGCGGGGCGGTCCGGTTCACCGGCGTCGTGCGGGGTCGGGAGGAGCGGGCACCGCCCCGCCCTCGAAGCGGGGCGGGGTGGCGGTCCGGCGTCAGTGGCTGTGCCCAGAGAGCTCGCCGCGGCTGCGGAAGCTTTTGAGCGCGAACACGCCGTCGACGACGACGCGCTCGCCGGGCTCCAGGCCCGCCGTCACCTCGACGCGGTCGCCGGTCGCCCCGCCCAGCGCGACGGCGCGGCGGGCGTAGGTCCGCGGCTCGCCCGGGACCGGCACGTAGACGAACGCCTGCCCGCCCTCGCGCTCGACGGCCTCGGCGGGGACCGTGACCGCCCCGCCCGCCGGGGCCTCCACCTCGAAGGCCACCGTCACGAACGTCTCGGGCCGCAGCTCGGCCGTCGCGTTCGCCACGCGGAGGCGGACGGTCGCCGTGCGCGTCTCGCCGGCCACCTCGGCGCCGACGAACTGGACGGTGCCGCGGTAGCGCCGCCCGCCCGGGGCCTCGATCACGGCCGCGTCGCCCTGGCCGATGGCCGCGGCGGCGGCCGGGTCCACGCTCGCGTCGGCGTAGACCTGGCCCGGCGCGACGACCTCGTAGAGCGGGGCGGCGGCCTGCACGAACGCGCCGAGCTCGGCCTGCCGCGCCGACACGACGCCCGCGATGGGCGACGCGACCGTCACGCGCCCGGTCACCCCGCCCGGACCGGACGGCGCGGTGCCGCCGTGGGACCGGATCTCGCCGGCGAGCGCGGCTGCCTGCGCCTCGGTCGCGCGGGCGTCGGCGACGGCCTGTTCGAGGAGCGTGCCCGAGATGAGGTCCTCGGCCGCGAGTTGGCGCGACCGCGCAAGCTGCTGCTCCGCCTGCGTCGCGCGGGCCTGCGCCTGGAGGTACTCGCCCTGGAGGCGCGCGACCTCGGGGCTCTCGATCGCCGCGACGGCGGCGCCCCGGCGGACCGCCTGGCCCTCGGCCGCCAGCAGCCGGACGACGCGGCCGTCGACGAGCGCGCCGACCTGGGCCTGCCCCGTCTCGGTCGGGATGATCCGGGCCGGCACGCGGAGCTCGTCCGCGAGCGGCCCGGCCTGGGCGGCGGCCGTCTCGATTCCGGCCGCGGCGGCCTGCGCCTCGGTGAGCGCGATCTCGTCCTGGGAGTCGTGCCCGTCGTCGCTGTGCCCGTCGTCGTGCTCGGCGTCGCCGTGCTCCTCGTGGTCTGTGTCGTCGGCGGGCGCCGCCCCGAACTCGGAGCCGCACCCGGCGAGCGGGGCGGCCGCGAGGAGGAAAAGGAGGATGCAGAGGGGCCGGTTCATCGGGGGCGGCGTCGGGGCCGCTGTGGCGTGGGAGGTCGGGCGGGGTGGCCGGGGCGCCAGGGCGGATTGCGCCGACGCCTCCGGTACGGCGCGGCCGCGCGAACGTTCGACCGTTGGAAGCGCGAGAGTGACGGCGAGCGCGCTCCCCAGGACGGCGCATGGTACCGCCCCGCCCCGCCCCGCCCCGCTCACTCGCTCGGGCGGGGCGGGTCACGGGCGGGGCGCCGTCACCGCCCGAGGCGGACACGACAGGTCGTGTCTCTAACGATCCTACCCGGCCCGGCTCGCCCGGGCGGGGCGGCGCGTGGCGGCGTCGTGAACGGGGCGCCCATGCGTGGAGAAGAAGGGTCAGCCGCAAGCGGCCTCAGAAACTCCCCTTGCGGCGCTCCCATTACACGCCGTCACGTCTCCGGCCTGGGCGTCGCCCGCGGACCGCCCCCTTCTCCCAACGTTTCCAGTCCCATGCGCCCGCTTGTTTCTCTCCTCTTACTTGGCCTCTTCGCCGCCGGCTGCGCCTCTACGGGCGCGATGGGCGACGCCGCGGACCGGGTCGTCGGTCCCACGTGGCAGCTTACGTCGGTCGGCACCGTCTCCGCCGCGGGACCCGAGGCCACGATCACGTTCGAGCCCGACGGCCGCGTCTTCGGCACGACGGGCTGCAACCGCTTTTTCGGCACGTACGACTTGGGCTCCAACGGCGCCCTCACGCTCTCCCAAGTCGGCTCGACGCGGATGGCCTGCCCGCCGATCGACATGACGCAGGAGGCCGGCTTCCTCGACGCGCTGGACCGCGCGGAGCGTGTCCTGGTCGAGGGCGATCAGCTGTCCCTCGTGGCGGATGATGAGCGGCTCCTCCGGTTCCGCTCTACGGCGGGCTCCACGGCCAACGCGACGCTCTCCGGCACCGTCACCTACCTCCCGCGCATCGCGCTCCCGCCGGACGCCGTCGTCGCCGTCCGCCTGATCGACGTGAACCGGGGCGACGCGCAGGCCCAGGCGGTCGCCGAAAACCGCGTGGAGACGGACGGCGGGCAGGTGCCCATCCCGTTCTCGCTCCGCTACGACGCCTCGCAGATCCAGCCGGCCAACCGCTACGTGGTCCGCGCCGAGATCTACGACGCCGACGGCACCGCCCTGTGGACGACGGACACGTCGTACCCGGTGCTCACCAACGGCGCGCCCTCCGACGACATCGAGATCCGCGTGGCGCAGGTGACTGAGACCGGCGTGAACAGCGCGCTCATCGGCCCGTCGTGGCGGCTCCTCGAAATCCAGAAGCCGGGCGGGGTGGCCCTCTCGTACGAGGGCACAGCGCCGTTCACGATCTCCTTCGGGACCGACGGCCGCTACAGCGGCCAGGCCGACTGCAACCGCTACGGCGGCACGTTCGAGGTCGACCCCGACGGGGCGCTCCGCCTGTCGCAGGGGCTCTCGACGCTCGCGGCCTGCCCAGAGCCGTCGGTGTCGGGCGACTTTTTCGAGGTGCTCAACAACGTCGGCCGCTACGACGTCGGCGGCGGGCGCCTGACGCTGCGCGGCGTCGACGGCGGCTCGCTCGTGTTCCAGTAGGCCGCGTCCCGTAGGCCGCGCGCGCGGCCCGTCCGCTCCGGGCGGGGTGGTCCTGTCGACCGCCCCGCCCGTCTGTTTTGCACGATGCGGGGGCGGGGCGGCACCGGGCGGGGTGGAGCGAGTCGAGCGGCGCCCCGCCCGTCTAGCCTTGGCCGCCCGTCCGAGACCGGGCGGGCGGGGCGGACCGGCGAGCGGTCGCCGGCTCCGCGGGGCGACGAGCGTTCCGGCCCCGCCGCGGGCCGTAGACTCGGCCACCCCGCCCCCACGAGACGATGCTCCGCTCGGTCCTACGCCAGCTTCTCGACGCGGAGCACCTGGACCGTATGGTCCTGGGCGTCCCGGTCGAGGACTGGCTGCTGCTCGCCGCCGCCCTCCTCGCGACGGGCCTGCTGCTCGCCGTCACGCGCGCCGCCATCCGCTGGCAGCTGCGCCGAGACACCCGGAGCCGGACCAACGCCTGGTTCGCGCAGGCCGTCGACAACGTGCTCGAGCGCACGCGGGGGTACTTCCTGTTCGCGCTCACGCTCTACCTCGCCTCCCGCCTCGTCGGGTGGAACGAGCAAGGGCTCACGTGGACGGCCACGCTGCTCACGCTCGCGTCGCTGCTCCAGGCGGGCCGGTGGATCACCGGGCTCATCGAGATCTGGCTCGACCGGTACCGGGCGCAGAAGCTGGACGCCGACGCCTCGGCCGTGACCAGCATGCAGGCCATCGGGATCCTGGCCCAGATCGCCGTGTGGTCGGTGATCGCGCTCATGTTCCTGGCCAACATCGGCATCAACGTGACGGCGCTCGTGGCCGGGCTCGGGATCGGCGGCGTCGCGATCGGCCTGGCCGTCCAGAACATCCTCGGCGACCTGTTCGCCTCGCTCTCGATCGTCCTCGACAAGCCGTTCGTCATCGGCGACACGCTCGCGGTCGGCAGCGAGATGGGGACGGTCCAGCACATCGGGCTCAAGTCGACCCGGATCCAGAGCCTCTCGGGCGAGCAGATCGTGTTCTCGAACGGGGACCTCCTCGCGAGCCGCATCCGCAACTACCAGCGGATGACCGAGCGCCGGGTCGTGCTCACGTTCGGGGTCACGTACGACACGCCGCCCGACGAGATCGCCGCGGTCCCCGGCCGCGTCCGCGAGGTGATCGAGGGGCTCCGCTCCGACGACGACACCCAGGGCGCCGCCCCGCTCGGCGGCGACCCGCCCAAGGCCGACGCTCCGGTCCCCCCGCCCGTCCGGTTCGACCGCGCCCACTTCAGGGGGTTTGGGGCCTCGTCGCTCGACTTCGAGGTGGTCTACTACGTCCTCGTCCCCGACTACGCGCGGTACATGGACGCGCAGCAGGCCATCAACCTGGGGCTCCTCCGGGCCTTCGGGGCGCACGGCGTCGAGTTCGCCTTCCCCACGCGGACACTCCACGTCGCCTCCGACGCCCGCCCCGCCCGCGACGGCTCGGCCCGCGACAACTCAGCCCGCAACGGCTCTGACGCCGAGACGCCCGACCGCCACGACGCCCGCCCCGCCGACGGCGACGAGGCGCCCGCCCCGCCCGACCCCGCATGACGCGCTTGTTTCTCGCCCTCGCCCTCGTCGCTTCGGGCGGGGTGGCGGCTCAGACGGCCACTCCCGCCCCGCCCGCCGAGCGGCCGACGGTGGGCCTGGCGCTCTCGGGCGGGGCGGCCAAGGGGTTCGCCCACATCGGCGTGCTCCAGGTGCTGGAGGAGGAGGGCGTGCCGGTCGACGTCGTCGCCGGGACGAGCATGGGGGCGCTCCTGGGCGGCCTCTACGCCGTCGGCTACACGGGCCACGACATCGAGCGGATCGTGCTCGACCTCGACGTGCCGGCCCTCCTCTTCGGGCCGAGCGGCCCGGGCGCGCTGAGCCTGGGCGAGGCCCTCGTGCCTGGCCCCACGCTCATCGACGTGCCCACGCGCGGGCTGACGCCGGTGCTCCCCGAGGGGCTCCTCACGGGGCAGCCGCTGCTCGAGCTGCTCGCGCGGCTGACGTGGGACGTCCAGGGCGTGACCGACTTCCGGGACCTCCCGCGGCCGTTCGCGTGCAACGCCATCGACCTGGTCACGGGCGAGGACGTGACGCTGGACGCGGGGTACCTCCCGCTCGCCATCCGCACGTGCATGTCGCTCCCGGGCGCGTTCCGGCCCATCCGCTACGGCGACGGCGTGTACCTCGACGGCGGGCCGGACCACATGCTGCCGGTCCCCGAGGCCGAGGCGCTCGGGGCCGACCTCGTCATCGGCGTCGACGTGAGCAGCGACGTGGACCCGGAGACCGGCCGGCTCCGCCTGTCGCCGACCGGCAACACCGTCAACCTGCTGGTCCTCTTCGAGAAGGTCACCGGCACGACGCGCCGCCGCCGGGCGATCGGCGACCGCGAGGCCACCGACGTCCTCATCCAGCCCGACGTGGCGGCCGTGGTGTCGGCCGGCCTGACGGACCCGGCCCCGTGGATCGCCGAGGGCCGCCGCGTGGCGACGGCGGCGCTCCCCGAGATCCGCGCGCTCCTCTCCCAGAACGACGTAGGCCGCGCCGCCCCGCCCCCGCCGCCGCCCGCGCCCCGGGCGGTCCGCGTGGGCGCCATCCGGTTCCGGGGCGTCGAGGGGCCGGCGCTCCGGCTCGCCGAGCGGCTGACGGCGCGCGCGCTGCCGGCCGACCTGGGGCCGGACGACGTCGACCGGCTCGTGGGTCGCCTCGTGGCGACTGGGAGCTACGACTACGTGATCCCGCGCGTCGTGCCGGACGGGCGGGGCGGGGCGGCCGTGCTGGACGTCCGCCTGGTGCCGAAGGACCCGCCGGACCGGCTGGGCTTCGGGCTCCGCTACGACGACGAGAACGGGGGCGAGCTGCTGGCCCAGCTCGCGCTCCGCCACCGGCTCCGCTGGGGCGACCGCTCGGCGTTCGCGCTCCGGCTCGGCCGCCAGTCGCAGGCGCTCGCCGCCTACACCGCCCCGCTCGGGCTGACGTCGTCGGTCGAGGCCGGCGCGCGCGTCGGCGTGACCGAGGCGCCGGTCGACGTCGTGCTGCTGGGCGAGGAGAAGGACCGCTCGACGCTCTCGCAGCGCGTGGCCGAGGCGGCGCTCGTGGGCGCGTGGGCGCCGCTCCCCAGCGTGCTCGTCGGCGCCTCCGTCGGGGGCGGGGTGGGGCGGAACGAGGTCACCGACTTCTCGGTCGACGCCAACGCCGTGTTCCCCGGCCCCGACGGCGTGCCCATCGTGCTCGACCCCGAGGGCGTGGCGCTGGGCGAGCGGTGGGCCTCGGGCACGGCCTTCGCCGAGGTCCGCACGCTGGACCGGCTGAACGTGCCCACGCGCGGCGTCCGCGTCCGCGCTCAGGTCGAGGGCGGGCGGGGCCGGCTGGACGCGACGGAGTTCGCGGACCGGATCTCGGAGCAGGCCCGCGTGCCGGCCGCGTCGCTGGGGCTGGTCGAGGTCCGCACGGGCGGGTTTACGCGGGCGCTCCTCGACGTCGAGGGGTTCGTGCCCGTCTCGCCACGTGTCTCGCTCGTCGGCCGCGCGGCCTACGCCCGCGGCTCGGGCGAGGGCCTCCCGCTCAACCGGCGGACGTTCCTGGGCGGGATGCAGACGGTGACGGTCCTGCCGGGCACGTTCCTCCCGCTCTACGGCCACGACCCCGAGTCGCTGACCGGCCCCAACGCCTGGCTCGCCGTCGCGGGCATCCAGGCGCAGGCGGGCGCCCTGTTCGCGCGCCTGTTCGCGAACGCCGGCCGCGTCTTCGGCGACGACGACGCGATCGTCGACGCCGACGGCGTGCTCGCGGGCGTCGGCCTCGACCTGTCGGCGCGGACGCCGATCGGCCCGGTCACGCTCTCGCTGGGGACCGACGCGCTTGACCGGCTCCCCGACGTGGGCGTCCGCGTAGGCTACGTGTTCTAGGGCGGACTTCGGGAGGGTA